>CAYTSC010000035.1:0-6505 GCA_964440475.1 uncultured Muribaculaceae bacterium | reverse complement strand
CTATATAACCCCAAAATACAACTATTGATACTTTTCCTATTAATAAAGCATAGAAGAATTTTTTAAAGTTCATGTTATTTAAACCAGCCATTATATTGATTAAAAAAGCAGGAGTAAATGGTATTGCCATTACAACAACTAGTTTAGAAAAATCTAATTTATTAAATCCTTTCATGAATTTCTTTACTTTAGGATCTTTGGCTATTTTTCTTTCATAGTATGGTCTTAACTTTTCTTTAAATAAATAGTAAGACATTATACATCCAACAATAGTAAAAAACCAAGAAACAATAAAGCCGATAAAATGACCAAAGAAAACAGCATTAAATGCTATAAAAACAGCTAATGGTAACATTGGTAAAATTGATTCTACTACAATTAAGGCACAGCAAATAATCGGACCTAGCATTCCAGCTGATTTGATGAATACTAAAATATCACTTATTAGTTTATCCATTTAAACTCCTTATTATTCATCTCCAAAAAAATCATCAAAGAATTGATCATCTGTAATATAATTATTCTTTTGTTCAACTTCATTAACATCGACATTGACTATTGGCTTCTCTAACTCTTCTGGTTTAACTGACTCGATAGGCACTTGTTTAACTTCATCATGAATTTGTTTTATATCTTCAACTGTTGGTATTAGTGTTTCTTGAATTACTGGTTCTTGAACAGTGAAAACAACTGAATCATCAGCAATTGCTACTTTCGGTTTTTCTTCTATATTAGGTGCGATGATTACTTCTTGTTCTAAGATTGGTTGTTCTTCTTTAATGGTTTCTGATATTGAAACTTCAATGTCAGATTCTTTTATTTCAGCAACTTCTGGTTGTTTTGGAATATCTATTATAGGTGCCTCAACAATTACTTTTGTTTCTGGAACTTCTATTTTAGGTGCCTCAACAATTACTTTTGTTTCTGGAACTTCTATTTTAGGTAATTCCAAATTTGCTGGCGTTTCTACTTTATCGCGATTATCGATAAATGCAGGTGCAGAATCATTTTTTGCCTTTTCTTCTGCTTCAAGTTTTGCTATTTGAGCATCTATTTGTTTAATTACATCATCTAAACTTTGTGATGAACCTCCACCAAAAGCAGCGCCAAAAGGATTATTACTTTGAGCAGAAGGATTAAATGATGGCATTTGACTATCATAATTATTTGTTCCTCCACCAAAGGTACTCATCATTTTTTCATGTTCTTCATTCGGTCCTTGGTTATTATTCATACTTTGTAATAATTTATTTTTTTTATGTTCTTTTACATATTCTTTAATATCAAATAATTGAATTGGTTCTTTAGGTCTTTGAATAAAATCTCCTTTATCAAATTTATGACCCCATTCAATTTTATAACTTGGTGTTAATTTTGTTTTAAAGGGACTTAATCTTGTTTTTATAATAATAACTTCATTCATCTTTAATCTTTGTAAGTCTGATACTGTTACTAAAGGAACACTTACAGCTTTTTCCGCATCTTTTCCTTTCGCTTTAACATCACCACATAACTTACTAATTTCTTCTAAAGCCGCTAATTCTGTTGTTAATAAATAAATTAAATTACCACAATTTGATTTTATAGTTTCTGCATCATCTTTTCCATAAACCTTTGTTAACTGAGCAAAGTTTTGGATAATAAATGTAAATCTTATATCTCTACTTCTTGCAGCAGTTACCATCGATGTAACGTCCTTTAAAGCAGGCATGTTAGCAAACTCATCGAGAATAAAGTTAGTTCTATATGGCAATCTCCCATTAGGCTGTTTATAAGCAACATCAATCAATGTTTCATAACATTGTTTAATAAAAATTGTTGCTAAAGCATGATAAGTTGTTTTTTCATCATGTATTACCATGAATATAGCAGTCTTTTCATTACCTATATTTCTCATATCAAAACTTGTATAAGATAACATTTCACTCAAGTCATCTCTTGATGCAAATGTTCTTATTTTTTGTCTAAATACAGATAAAATACCACCCTTTGTTTCTGTAGGTGCATTAATAGTGTTTGAAGCAAAAGTATATGCAGTAGAATCTTCTCCTTTTAATTGAAAATATTCTTTAACATAAGTAGAAGTACCTAGTTTTTCTTCACCAACTGTAGATATATAACTTACAGTATTAATATTTACTTGGTTTTCTTCTGCATCTTCAAATAAACCTAAACAAAGACCCGAGAAATAGTCTGAAGCACTTTTTTCCCAGAATGGATCATTTTTATTATTTGGATCAGTCAATATATTTAAAGCAACGTCTTCGAGTAATTCTGTTGATTTATCATGATTACCAGCCTTATATAGTAAATAAGGTAAACTAAGTGGATTCCATGCACTTCCTAATACTGGGTCACGAAAATTTAATACTAAGACATTATAACCACGATCTTTTAAATAATTAGCATGATTTTTATAGATTTCTCCTTTAGGGTCAGTAATAATCATACTTTCACCTTTTTTAGCTAACGAATTAACTAATGGATCAACAACTGCAGTTGTTTTACCAGATGCAGTTGCCCCGATAACTAATGTATGGTTTTCTCCATTATCAACATACATTATCTTACCATCATTCATAAGTGGTACTCCAGCAGCCTCAGCATCTTTAGAACTAACTAAAACTTTTTCAACTTTAGAATACTTTTTAATTTCGTTAGGCTTAGCCCATCTTGAATAACCTTTATCTTCTTTTTCACCAATACTAAAACCTAATTTACCTTTTTCTTTATTAAAGATAAATGATGATACACTTGCAATTAGACCAGCTAAAGATAAAACAAACGCTAATAATGTTAGCTTAATATTTTCTTGAGAAAAACCCGGCATTGGCGATAAACCAACTAATATTCTATCTTCGCCTAATGACTTTAAATTTCCTACTGCTACCGCGCATAAATATAATAAAAATACACAAAAAATTATAAATATTATTAAATCTTTCTGCGTTACTCTTATTTTCATATTTTGCCTCCATCTCCTTAGTATTATACTATATAATGTATTTATTATCTATTTATATTTTATTGCTTTTTGTTTGTTTAATAAATAAAAAAATACCTATTATTGTTATTCCTGTTAAGATTAGACCAATAATTAATAAAATTATATTATTATTACTTTTTTCTTTTACATTATCTATTTGTTCACTACTAGATTTTTCATCTTCAATGGAAATTGGATTTTTCTTTATTTTTTTATCTTCTATTATTGGTAAATCACCTATTGAAAAGTTTATATTTTTATCTTCAATGTTTTCTTTGTTTAGTTTCCAAATATGATAGTCTTTTTCTTTTACATCTGCATTGGAATTAGAAAACTTATTCGAATATATTTTAATATCCACTTCATTTAATCCTTTAAATTCATCAAAGCATTTAAAGTCAGAAGAAGTATTAAAAGTTGTTAAATTATTTTTTGTTATAATATCCAATTTAGTAAAACAACTTCTAATTATTGCTGTATTTTTAATTATAAATATATTGCTTTCTCCAATTATTTCAACACTTTCATTATTTTTGTTAATTATATATTTAGATCTTTCTTCAATATTTGATTCATTGAAATTATCTTCATACATATGGTATAAACCTTTATTAAAAAAATTGTTTATATTTTCTTGATATTCTGATGATTGATTATTGGTGTGAAATGTTAATTTTTCTTGATATCTTTTTTGTGTTAAATCTAACTCATAGTTAGCCTTACACCCAGTGTAAAATAATAAGAAGAAAGTTAAACTAAGTACTTTTAGTTTCTTATCTTTTATCATTCTTTAACACTCCTTTAAAATATTCATTTTCATTATACTTTCCACAGATTGGAATATCATTATAAGTTTGTCTTTGTCGATAACAAGCAGATAAATCCATAACATCATATGAAGTTCCACAACTATCTGTTTCTCCACATGAATCATAAAATATTACTTTATCTTCATCTGTCTCAAGATCATATTCTCCATATGCTAAATCAGATCCATTTCTGACACTTACTATTTTATAGGCAAAACCTTTTTGTGGATCTATTGCCTCAATAACAATATTACCAATAAGAACATTTGCTTCATTAAAATAATATCCAACTACTAATTTAGCATCGGGTTCTCCACTTTCAGATGAACGATATAATACATCTCCCATTTGTCCCATTAATACTCTTCTTTCTGATGCATCATAATGACGTATGAATGGATGATTTCCAGAATATCCTTCAGCATAATAAAATTGTTCTAAATTTTGATATAGTTTAAAACCACTATTTTTTATTGACCAATATGTTAGACCAATGCCATCTAAGCCTAAAGGCATACCATTTGAGTTAGTACCCCATTTTGAATTAATGCCAAACTTATCATAACGACCATTTTTAGTATATGGCATGCTTAAATTATTATAATCTAAATATTTAAGTAATTTAATTGCAGCATAAGATGTACTTTCACCAGAATCATTATTTTCTTTACCTATATATGAAATTATAAAACTATTATAGTTATCCATCATTATATTGGCATCTGAACTAAATAATTGATTGTAATATGATGATGAATTATCCACTAAATTAGGATTATATTCAGCTGTTTCACTTTTGTATGGCGGCGCTTCGCTATTTGTAGTCCATTTTCCATACAAAGTAATGTCTTCAGTAAAGCCACTTTTAAGAGATATTCTTTCTCCACTTCCAGATGGATCTAAATACCAACCTAAAAATGTATAACCTTCTACTTTTTTCATTTTTGGAGAAGGAGCAGAATCACCTTTTATTGCTGGTATTTTTGCTTCTTCTGATTCTAAAGCCGGATAATTAAAAACGTATGTAATATTAACTCTTTCTTTGTATTTCTCATCCGTATATTTTAACAATATATTTCCTATAGTTTTTTCATTAGGAAATTTTAATTGTTGTTTTTCTTTATCATAGTTTAACAATGATAATTCATCAAATTTCTTTGGATCTAATTCATATGTTGAGATAGAACACCTACTTCGGCCTTCATCTGACCAACTTGAAAAATAATAGTCATACCAATAAGACATTATCTTATGCATTGGCCAACGTTGTTCTGTAGCTTGTTTCCAAGAATTTAACGCTGCTCCATCAGTACTTTTATCATGACATTTATCATTTGCCGTTGGTGGAAATTCATCCCCCCATGTTCCTTTACATTCAGGTGTAGTTCCGTTGGCACCACTTTTCCATGGAGTTTCTTTTGGATTACCTTCAATATCAGTCATTACAAGACCTCTTATAGAGTTAGCAGACCCTCTTAAAAATTCTGCTCTTAAAACATGTTTTTCCTTTTGCTCTTCTTTGGCATTATATTGTCCCCATTTAATAAATTTAGAAGGACTTAAAACAAATGCCCTTGCCGGAACTTTTACTGAAGGCTTACTACCACAATCGGGATCTTCTGGATATTTATCACAATATAAATTAGGACATGTAAATTCTAAAGGCTCTCCAAATGCTCCTGTTGGATTATTCGTCTTATAATATGATAAGCAATCTCCTCTAACACTTATTTTTTTTCCCGAATTAGATCGACTGTCTGGGTATTCATCATATATAGGATTACTTGAAGTATAGTTACACATTGCAACATTAATGCTTTTTTCTAAGTCTAATACTGTTTCTCCATTTTCATCTATCTTAAATAAACACTCAGTTTCAACTTCGCCAGGACCAGCTTCCGTTGCCCAACCAACACATCCATAATCAACATCACAAGCACCTGCATTGGCATTAGAATTCGCTATCTTTGTTATGCTTACATTTTCTCCCCATGTTTCAGGACATCTAAACCATGAGTAATCCCTAGCGTATCTTGGAACACCATCAAATATAGCTTTAACTTCTTCTTCTGATAAACTATCAATGCTCGGACATTGTTCGAAAAATTCTGCCCTATTTGCTTCTATTTGAGCAGGACTTATGTAGTTTCCAACGCCAAGTGCATATGAAACTGCAGCTAGTGCTTGAGCTTGATAATATGCAAATGATGCTAGTTTTTCATATTTTCTTTCTTCTTTGTCTTTGTCAGATAATGGGGAACTAAAAAATTCATCTGCTCCACCAGAACCAGCTTCTAAACTAACAACTCCTGCTACATAATCATAGAAATCCCAAGCATCCCACCACTCAGCGCCTTTTATTTCCGTCCCTGTAACAATATTATATGTTCTAGGACCACGACTAATTATTTTATGTTCATCTAATTTAGATCTTCCGCCACATAATTCAATTATATTTTTAGGGAAATTTGGCGGAAACAGCGATATAAAAAAAACTGCTATGCCTATTACTGTTACACCGAATATTGCAACGAATTTAAAAGTTGGACTTGATACAAAAGCTTTTAAAGGAGTTGTACTAGCTCCTGGGGTAGTGCCTCCTGATATAGTTGTTCCTCCTGTATTGCTAGATATTTGTTTTTCTTCTGAATCTTCTTCCTTTTCTTCAAGTTCAATTACCTTGCCAAAAGCAACTCCTATATATCCACGA
>CAYTSC010000034.1:0-6955 GCA_964440475.1 uncultured Muribaculaceae bacterium | reverse complement strand
AAGATATTTTTAATTTAATAAAATTATTAGGTGGTCAAAATCCATATGGTCGTCCAGTGGAGCATGAAGATATATTCTTTAATGCTAATATTTTAGATGCAATTATGAGTAAAGAATCTACTGATGCAGCTAGAGCTATAGAAGGCATTTCTGCACCGGAAATGGAATTAAATGGTCAAGTATTTCCTTATTCATATTTAGTTCAAGATGATCATAGAGGAAAGAAAATTGTTTATGCAATCGAATATTTAAGGCATGGAATGATTAAAAATCCAACTAAAGATGGTGCATATCCATATGCTCAATTGTTAGCAGAGCTTATTTACAGAGTGTATTTAACGAATGGGTATGGCGGTTATCCATCATACTATCAAGCTGAAACATCTGGAGAAAGATTTTTGGGGTTAAGCTTAGCAATGCAAACGGCTGATATGGCTGCTAGAATTGGAAAGCATATAGGATTTCAAAATTATGCAGTAATCGATGGAAAAGAAACATACTGTGATATTGATATTAAAGCAATGATTGAAGAATTAAATCAACCAGTTTGTCCTGTAGAAATTATTACTGATGATGGTAAACAACAAACAGTAATGATGAACGCTTATAGTGAAACATTAACTGGTGTATATAATGAAGCAAATGGCAAAAAACATACATTGACATTAAAATAAGGGGAATCGGGGGTTTATATGGAAATGGAAGATAGAATCAGTTTCAATTGGAAAGATTTATTTGTTAAGGTACTATTTTTAGTAGCGTTTTTCTTGATACTATTATGGTTATATCCAAATAATAATTTAACTACTTTTTATGATAAAGTTTATAATGCCAATGTTCAAACAATGAAAGAAGCAGCTAAAAGTTATTATACAGTAGAACGTTTACCTAAAAGTGGTAGTAGTAAGAGAATGACATTAGATCAAATGGAAGACGTTAAGATGATTTTACCATTCTTAGATAAAGATGGTAAAAGATGTGATGTTAATGATAGTTATGTTGAAGTAACTAGATTATCATCTCAAGAATATGCACTTAAAGTATCTCTTACATGTGGTAAACAATCGGATTATATAATTGATACAATAGGGTGCTATGATGTTTGTGAAGGCGGAAATTGTGGAAATAACACAATAAAGCCAAACGATGAATCAAGCAGTCAAAATGATGGAAATAATCAAATAGACGATAAAGAAAATAATATAAGTAATCCTGATAAAGATAATGGCTCAGGAGATAAAGATGTAGATGAAGACAATCAGGTTGGAGACAAAGATCTTGATGGAGCTTGTACTGCAACTGAATATGAGTATAAAAGATCTAAAAAAGAAGTAACTTATGGAAGTTGTCCAAATGGATATATTAAAAACGGTAAATATTGTACTAAATCAATGATTAATGAAGTCATGGCGGCTACTTTAGTTGCTGGTAAAACAAGAAAAATAGTTACTGATGCAAAAGTAAATCCTGGCAAAGGATATAAAGTCTATGCTGAGCCAACGATAAATACAAAATATATATGTGGAAGTGAATATGATAATGCCGGAACTTATACAGTACCGACAAAGTGTATTAAAACTTCTTCAGCCATTGCTGAAGCTGTAAGAAAAGACACATATACATGTAGTTCTAAATATGCAAACCCAGGATCATATACAGTTTATACAAAATGTTATGGTTCTGATCAAAAAACAGATGAAGCAGTTAAAAAAACCGAGTACATTTGTGGAACTAATTATGATAATGCTGGAACATATACAGTACCAACAACATGTAAAAAAGTTATAACAGATGAAAAGAAAGCTGACGCAAAAACTACATATACATGTAGTACAGCATATGATAACGCTGGAACATATACAACTAATACGATATGTTATAAAAATAATCGTGTAAATGAGGCAGCTAAATTAACTTCTCAAGTTAAAACATATACATGTAGCACAGCATATGATAATGCCGGAACGTATAAAGTACCAACAACGTGTACAAAAACAACTGTTGAAACAAAAACATCTCCGTTAATATCGTCAACTACAACATATGAATGTTCATCATATTATGATAATGCCGGAACTTATACAGCGCCAACAACATGTAGAAAATCATACAAAACATACGCAAATTCTGAAGCAAAAACAACATCTGGATATTATAGAGATTGGAATTGTGGAACATGTTCAACTAAAAAATATACATCTCCACAATATTCAACAAGTACAACTAAATATGATCCAAGAGGAACAGCTACTGAATATATTTGTTCAGGCACAAATTGTCCTGGATATGTAAAAGTATATTATTATGTAGTTTATACAAGAAGCTGGGTAGCTGGAAAGACAACATATGAATGTTCGTCATATTATGATAATGCAGGAACATATAGTTCGTCAGTTCAATGTTATAAAACTCATACAACTACAGCAACAGCGCCTGGAACAACTAAGAATGTATATGAATGTTCATCAATTTATGATAATGCTGGTAAATATAGTAGTGCAGTAACTTGTAAAAAAACAATAAAAACAAGCGCTCCTGCACCGGAGAAAGTAACAAATACTTATACGTGTGATAGTTCATTTATTAATGCCGGAACTTATACAGTACCGACAACATGTTATAAAGATGTTAAAACAACTGCTAATTCAGTTGCTAAAACAACTTATACATGTTCATCAATTTACGATAATGCTGGAACATATAATGTTCCAACAACATGTAAAAAAGTTAATCTTCAAACAGCAGAGGCAGTGGCAAAGGATAGTTATACTTGTAGTAGTAAATATCAAAATGCTGGAACATACAATATACCGACAAAATGTGTATACTCGGCAGCTTATGCTGATGAACCATCGGTAGATATAAAATATGTTTGTGATAACACTTATGACAATGCTGGAGTGTACAAATCTCCAACGAAATGTATAAGAAAAGGATCTATTAATGTTACTCCTTTAATGTCACAAATTAGATCATGTCCGAAAGGATATACAGAATCAGGAACAATATGTTATAAAACAGTTAAAAGTGATGATACACATTATTGTTCAGATGCTAATGCTACATTAGTAGGAAAAACCTGTGAGAAAACAGTTAAAGGTAAATCTGTATATAAATGTCCAAAAGGTATGATCTTAAGTTATGGTAAATGTTATGAATTCAAAAGCACAACAATTGAATTAAAAGAAGAAGATTGTAAAGAAACAACAGAATATATATGGAGTCCAACAGAAACTTTAGAAGGTTGGGAACGTACAGGTGAAACAAGAAAGACAAATGTAAGATGTCCTGTAGTAACAGATTGTACAAAAAAAGAAAATAGTAATGTAATTCAATGTCCAACACAACAAGAAGAAGATTTCTTTGGAGGAAAATAACTAACAAAAACACTGATTAAATTCAGTGTTTTTAAATTATATAAAGTTGAAATAGTAATTATAAAATGGTAAAATATTTTATAGAAAGAAGGTAACTATGGAATTAAAAGGAAGTAAAACAGAACAAAATCTTTTAACGGCATTTTCTGGAGAAAGCCAAGCAAGAATGAAATATGATTACTATGCTTCTCAAGCGAAAAAAGATGGGTATGAGCAAATTGCCGCTATTTTTGATGAAACTGCAAGAAATGAGAAAGAACATGCTAAATTATGGTTTAAGTTTCTTAATAATGGTAAAGTTCCAGATACGATGACTAATTTACATGATGCAGCGTCTGGTGAAAACTACGAATGGACAGATATGTATGCTAACATGGCAAAAGAAGCTTATGAAGAAGGCTTTAACGAAATAGCAAGACTATTTGAAGGTGTAGCAGAAATAGAAAAAGATCACGAAGAAAGATATCGTAAACTCATTTCAAATATTGAAGGAAATTCAGTTTTTCATAAAGAAGAAGAAGTTGTTTGGATTTGTCGTAATTGTGGACATGTTTATCGTGGAAAAGATGCATTAAAAAATTGTCCGGTATGTGATCATGCAGAAAGTTATATGGAATTAAGAGCTGTTAATTACTAAGCTCTTTTTTACATATCATATTATTATTTTAGGAGAAATTTAATGAAAAGAATATTTAAAAATTTTGTTCCTGTATTACTGATAATTGCTGGCATAATTATTATTTATCTTGTTATTTTAAATAAAAAACAAAATAATTCTAATAATGAAACAATTGAATCTAAAAGAAAAGTTTATAACATGATAAAAAATATTGATTATATATATGATGTTAATGACCCGATTCAGGCATATGAGCATTTTGATGAGGTGGCAATTTTAAAAATAGAATCCATTGATGATGTGAGAAGATATAAAAATCGGGGAGTTTGTTTTAACACAATTGTAACCGAAGGAAAAGGCACTATTATTAAAAACATCAAAGGTAATATTGAAAATATACATTTATATAATATTAATGATGGTGAAATCTTATTTTCTGAATGGTTAAAATGCGAAAAAGAACCTGAAAAAACAAAAAAATATTATGAAGAATTATTAGGAAATTTAGATAATTATTATATTAAATATTCAGTTCGTGATATAGAGTCTAAAAACGTAGATAAAGGAAAAACATACTTAGTATTTATGAATAGAACAGAAAAAGATATTCATACAATTAGTAGTAATGTTTTATATGAAGTTAAAGAAGAAAATGGCAATTATTTAATATTAAATAATAAGACGAAAAAATATGAATCTATTGAAAAATATTTACCTAAAGAAGCATCTAAATGATACTTCTTTTATTTGAAAGTGTTATTATATATTTATATATATATAGGAGTTATAGAAAATGAAAAACATAATAATTGGACCTAGTCGTACCGGTAAAACTGAATTATCAAGTTATATAGCTAAAAAGTTGGGATATAGTATTTTAAGAGTAGATAATTTTTTATTGGGTTTAATGTTTGGTTTGCCAGAATCGGATTTCACTTATAATTATAGTGAAAAAGAATTAACTACAAAAATTAGTTCATTCATCAATGTAATGTTAGGCACTTGCTTTTTAAGTCAAAATATTAAAAATGATTTATATTATATTATCGAAGGAGTCTATTTAGATTTAGATGAAATATATAAAAGTTTTTCATCCGATGATTTTATTGTAATTGGATTAACTTATGGGGAATTGGACAGAGATGAATTTTTAGCTAAGCTAAGGAATCATGATACTAATTTTGATTGGTCATTTAAGGATAATGATGAAGTATTATTAGAAAAAATAGATGGTTTTTTAAATAGAGAAAAAGAGTTTCGGGAAATATATCAAAAATATAATATTAAATCTTATAATACAATGGGTAATCGAAAAGAAGTGTTTAATGAAATATTGGAATATATTAATAAACAAAATATGAATTCTAAACCAAAAGTCATTAAATTTAATGATTTAGAAAAATTGGGTAAAAAAGAAAAAATAGAGATGTAAAAATATTTTGCTATTGAGTTAATAATATGCTATTATCTATATGTAAAACAAAGAAAAGGACCAAGTAGTTAGTTAAGTTCTTCAAAGAGATAAAATACATAGCTGAGAGTATTTTAAGATAAATAACTAATGAAATTTCAACCTTGGAGTTTTAAACGTATAAAGGCGTTAACTTTAAAGAGCTAGAATGATCTAGAATATGGGTGGTACCACGGAATTGATTCGTCCCAGTTTTAGATTTTTTTATTGGAGGAAAGTATGAAAGAAAAATTAAATGAAATACTAAAAGAAGCAGAAGAGAAATTGGCTAAAGTAACTAAAGAAGCTGACTTGTTAAACGTTAAATCTAAATTAACTAATAAAGATAGCAAGTTAAGTGAGTTAATGAATGAATTAAAAAATATGAGTGTAGAAGAAAAGAAAGTTTATGGCAGAATGATCAATGATTTAAAATATGATTTAGGAGAAATGATCAGTGCAAAACTAGCTTCATTAACTGTAAGTGATTTTTTAGAATTTGATACAACATTACCCGTTAAGGAAAATAATGGTTCTTTAAATCCAGTTACAATTGCCTCTAAGGAAGTGACGGATATATTAAATAAAATGGGTTTTATAATAATTGATGGTCCGGAGATGGAAAGTGATTATTATAACTTTGAAGCTTTAAATGTAGCGAAAAATCATCCGGCTAGAGATATGCAAGATACATTTTATTTGGATAACGGTTTAATGTTGAGGACACATACTTCAACTAATCAAGTTCATGGAATGGAAAAGTATGGTGCTCCAATTCGTCTTTGTTCACCAGGAAGATGTTTCCGTAATGAAAATATCGATCATTCTCATGATAATACATTTTTCCAATTAGAAGGCATGGTAATTGATAAAGATGTTTCAATTGGTAATTTAATATATGTAATGAAGGAATTATTAAGCAATGTTTTTAAAACTGATGTTAAAGTAAGGCTAAGACCAGGATTTTTCCCGTTTACAGAGCCTAGTTTTGAACTAGATTGTAGTTGTTTAATATGCAATGGAAAAGGCTGTTCTACGTGTAAACAAAGTGGTTGGATAGAACTTTGCCCTTGTGGCATGATCCATCCTAATGTTCTAAAAATGAGTGGAATAAACCCTGATGAATATAATGGCTTTGCATTTGGTATGGGATTAACGAGATTAGCTATGATGAAACATAAAATAGACGATATTAGAGTTCTTAATTCTGGTGATTTAAGAATCTTAGAAAAATTTAAAATTGAGTAGGTGAGAAGATGAAAATATCAGTAAATAGGTTAAAAACATATATAGAAGATTCAGAATTAATAAGTTGGTTAGAAATATGGGATAGGTTTACAACAAGAGTGGCAGAGGTAGAGGGAATTGAAATAAAAGGGTCAGACTTAAATGGTGTAGTTGTTTCAGAAATACTAGAATGTGAAAAACATCCAAAAAAAGATAAGTATAGTATTTTAAAAGTAGATAATGGAGAAATGCGAGGCACATCAGCCATTATCATTGAAAACA
>CAYTSC010000033.1:0-6959 GCA_964440475.1 uncultured Muribaculaceae bacterium | reverse complement strand
GAATGGATGAAAAAGATGCATTACTTGCTTTTTCTCGTCATGCAACATCAAAAATAGTTAAAGAAGAAGACTTACTATTTATTGATACTTTAGGTTTTAGAGGTGAAGCGCTACCTTCAATTGCTTCTGTTTCTGAAATCACATTAAAAACATCTAAAGGTGATATTGGAACAACAATCGTTATTAAAGGAGGAAAGCTGATTTCTAATGAAAAATCAGATGCTTATCCAGGTACTACTATTACAGTTGACAATGTTTTTTATAACACTCCAGCGCGTTTAAAATTTTTAAAAAGTCCTCAAACAGAAGGAACTAATTCATTAATGTTAATTGAAAGATTAGCATTATCTCATCCGCATATAAAATTCACATTAACAAATAACAATACAACTTTAATAAATACATCAGGTTCAGGTAATTTACATAAAACAATTCATGAGATATATGGTTTAAGTATATCTTCTAAAATGATTGAAATTGATGGACATAATGATGATTATAAAATATCTGGTTACATTGGAAAACCCGATATATTAAGAAGTAATTCTAATCACATTATTACATTTGTAAACGGAAGATTTATTAAGAATAATGAATTAAGAAAAATGATCAATGATGCATATTATACATATAAACCAGATATTAAGTATCCTATTTGTATTATTAATGTTGAAGTTGATCAAAGTTTAATTGATGTTAATATTCATCCTACAAAGCAAGATATAAAGTTTAGTAAAGTTGATTCTTTAAAAGAATTAGTAATAAATACAATAAAAAACGCGTTAGATAATACATTAATCGTACCAGAAATAAAGATAAATAAAGAAGAAATTATAGTGAGCGAGACACAAGAAACATTTAACTTTCAAGAGAAAGAATTTTACAATCAAGAAGAATTGACATTAGATTCTCAGTTAGAAATAAAAAAGACTATTAAAGATTTAGAATTATATCCTGTTGGACTAGCTCTTGGAACATATATAATCGCTCAAAATGATGAGGGAATATATTTAATAGACCAACATGCTGCTCAAGAAAGAATCAATTATGAAAAATACTTAAGAGTTTTAAAAGAAAGAAAAATAAATAAAACTTCAATGTTAATACCTATTACTATTGAGCTATCTAAAAGTGAATATGAAACCATTAAAGAGCATATAAGTATATTAACTGATATGGGATTTGAAGTAGAAGAGTTTGGAATTAATACATATAAAATTACTTCTCATCCAACTTGGTTAAAAGAAGGTTATGAAAATGAGTCAATTAATAAAATATTTGATCTTATAATATCCATGACTACTGAATTTGATCCAATTAAATTCAATGAAAATGTTGCAATTACTTTAGCCTGTAAACTAAGTATTAAAGCAAACTACAATATAAGCCATGAGGAAATGGAGCAATTACTAAAAGACCTAGTGTTAACAGATAATCCTTATAATTGTCCTCATGGTAGACCAACAATTATCAAATTTACTATTTATGAATTGGAAAGAATGTTTAAAAGAGTGATGAATTAAATATTTAGTCATACAAAAAAATAAGAGCAAATTAGATGCTCTTATTTTATAATTCAAATTTTTCAGTTGATTCTAATGATACAATACTGTCAATTAGGTTTGTTTTTAAATTATCAACATCATGACTTGAAGCATCGTCTTCAAGATCTATTAATTTTAATATTTCTTCAAATGATGTTAATCCTTCTATAACTTTTTCAAGTCCATCTTGTAACATTGTCGTTACATCACTTTTGTAAACCAATTCTCTTAATTCATCTTTTTTAATCCCACCGGTAATTGCATCTCTTATTTCTTGATTCATTAATAATACTTCATGAATAGCAATACGACCAGAATATCCACCATGGCATTTTTCGCATCCAACGGGTTCATATATTTCATTAATATCTAAATTTAAAGCGATATTAATGATGTTTTTTTCATATTCTGAAGTTGGTCTTTTTCTTTTACAATCTTTACATAATGCTCTAGCTAATTTTTGTGAAACTACACCCGAAAGAGCAGTACCCAATAAATATCTTTCAACATCCATATCTAGCAATCTCTCAATTGTACTAAGAGAATTGTTTGTATGAATAGTAGATAATACTAAGTGACCTGTAATCGATGCTCTAACAGCAATACGAGCTGTTTCATCATCACGAATTTCACCAATCATTATGATATCAGGGTCTTGTCTTAATATACTTCTTAATGCATTACCAAATGTTAAACCAATTTCATGATTTACTTGAACTTGATTAATACCTTCAATTCTCATTTCTACAGGATCTTCAACGGTAATAATATTTACATCTTCATTATTTAAATTTTGTAATATTGAATAAACAGTAGTTGATTTACCAGAACCAGTAGCTCCAGTTACTAATATAATACCATTTGGTATAGCGATTAATTTTAAGATTCGATCATAATTTTTTTTTGTAAAACCTAAAGAATCAAGACCAGCTAAACTTCTTGTATAATCCAAAATACGAATAACAACTTTTTCACCATAACTAGTTGGTAGAGAAGAAACACGCATGTCTACTAAATCTTCTCTTAGTGTCATTTTAATCGCACCATCTTGTGGAAGACGACTTTCGGTAATATTCATTCCGGAAATTATTTTAATTCTCGTAACCAAATTTTTCTTTACAGATTGGGGAGCAATAGCATAGTCAATTAAAGAACCATCTATTCTTATTCTAATTAATAAATCTTTTTCTTTTTGATCAAGATGAATATCGGATGCACCTTGAGCAATAGCGTCAGAAATAATATCGTTAACTATATCAACGATTGGAAGTGTTTCAAAATCGATATTTCTCATCATAGACGCTTCACCCCAAATATTCTTATTCTCTATCTAATTATACAATAGAAATCAAATTAAAAGCAATAAAATGTGATATTTATTGAAAAAAGACCCAAAATAATGTAAAATCTAACTAGTATTGGATTAGGAAGTGAATTATGTTAGATAAAAAATATGATTGGAAAGTCAAAGAAGAAAAATGGCTTAATTACTGGGAAAAACAAAAGCTAAATGAATTTAATTTAAATGAAAAAGAAATATATTCAATTGATACACCACCTCCTACGGTTAGCGGAAATATTCATTTGGGTCATATTTTTTCTTATTCACAAACAGAAATGATTGCTAGATATAAAAGATTAAAAGGTTATAATGTTTTTTATCCATTTGGTTACGATGATAATGGACTTCCTAGTGAAAGATTAGTTGAAAAAGAGCAAAATGTTAAAGCATATCAAATGAGTCGTAAAGACTTTCAAAAATTATGTTATGAAACAACAGAAAAATATATAAAAGATTTTACTAAATTATTTAAAAGAATGGGTTTCAGTGCGGATTTTAATAATGCTTATCAAACAATAAGTGATGAAACAATTAAAATAAGTCAATTATCCTTTTTGGATTTATTTTTACATAAAAAAGTCTATCATAAAGAAAGTCCATCTTTGTGGTGTAATGAATGCTTAACATCTATTGCTCAAGCAGAATTAGAGACAAAAACAATTGATACAACGTTTAATTTTATTACATTTAAAACTGAAGAAGGTGAAGAATTTCAAATAGCAACAACAAGACCTGAATTATTACCGGCAATAGTAGCAGTTTTTGTTAATCCAAATGATGAAAAAAACAAATATTTAATTGGCAAAAAAGCTATTGTACCTGTAGTTAAAATAACTGTGCCGATACTTGGTGATGAAAAAGTTGATATGGCCAAGGGAACTGGAATTGTAATGAACTGTACATTTGGAGACCAAACTGATATTGAATGGTGGACAAAATATGAATTACCATATAAAGAAATATTTACTGATTATGGAGTCATTAATGATAGTGTTCCTACATATGCAGGATTAAAAATAAAAGAAGCAAGAGAAAAAATAATTGAAGATTTAAAATCTTGTAATGTATTAATAAAATCAGAACAACTAACTCATGAAGTTTATACTCATGAAAGATGTGGCAAAGAAATAGAATATAAAGTAGTTAAACAATGGTTTATCGATGTGATGAATTATAAAGAAAATTTTATTAAAATGGGTAGACAAATTGTTTGGCATCCTGATTTCATGAGAATTAGATATGAAGAATGGGTAAATAATATTGCTTGGGATTGGTGTATATCTCGTCAAAGATATTTTGGAGTACCATTTCCAGTTTGGTATTGTCAAGATTGTGGTAAAGCAATAGTGGCAAGAGAAGAAGATTTACCAGTCAATCCATTAGAAGACCAACCCCATCGTTCATGTACGTGTGGTTGTAAAACATATGTTCCAGAACGTGATGTAATGGATACTTGGGCAACATCTTCAGTTACACCTTTAATTAATATGAAATATAAAAGAGAAGATAGTTTGGAGAGTTACTTAAGACCAATGAGTTTAAGAGCTAATGCGCATGATATTATCCGTACTTGGGATTTTTATACAATAGTTAAAAGTTATCATCATTTCAAAGAAATTCCTTGGAAAGAAACAATGATATCAGGGTTTATTTTAGCAGATAAAGGTGAAAAATTAAGCAAAAGAAAATCTAACGATCGTTTGACACCTGATAGTTTAATCAATGAATTCTCAGCAGATGTTGTACGTTATTGGTCAGCAAGTGGTAAACTAGGAAATGATATAATTTTTACGGAAGAAACATTACTAAGAGGTAGAAAATTAATTAATAAATTATATAATGTAGCATCATTTATTAATATGCATTTAGAAGACTATAAAGAACAAGAATTTCATGAACTTGAATACTTAGATAGATGGATAATTGCAGAATATCAAAAAATGAAGAATAGTTATATTAAATATTTAGATGAATATGAAGTTGGCTTAGCACTTAACATATTAGAAAAATTCTTTTGGAATTTTTGTGATAATTACATAGAAATAGTTAAACATCGTTTATATCGTCCAGAGGAATTTAAAATTAATGCTAGATTATCAGGACAAACTACTATTTATTTATTACTATATAAAATACTACAAGATTTCTCGATATTCTTCCCATTTATAACTGAAGAATTATATCAAAATATATATAATCCTAGTATTTCAATTCACCAAACAGAATTTGAAGAAATAAATTATGAATTTGAAGAATATAGTAAATATGGAGAATGTATAGTTGATATTATCTCTCAAGTTAGAGGTCATAAAACCACTAATCAAGTTTCATTAAAGACTCCAGTTGAAACTCTAAACTTAGAAATTAATGGAGAATTGAAAACACATCTTGAAGAAGCATTAGATGACTTTAAAGCAACATTGACCATTGAAAAAATAATATTAGAAGAAAACAACAAACTAAAATGTAATATTAAAGAAATAGTATTAAAAAAAGAAACATAGTATTAACTATGTTTTTTAATTGGTTGATAATTATCAACTCTATTATTAATATCCTCATAACTATTTATAGTTTCTTCGTGTTTTTTCTTTTTCAAGTATAAATCTTTAACTTTTGAATATAAATTAAATAATTTTAATTTAGCACTGTGACTATCATTTGTTTTAATTTCACTTAATATTGGTTCTAATAAAAAATTCACTTTATTTAATATGTCTAATTCAATAGCCATATTAATTATTTCTACTTTTGTTGTCGCAACAATATCATTTTCTTTTAATGTTTCTTCAAAACTAGTAAATATATTAGTCTCTGGCATTTTCTCATCCAATTTATTTTTTTCAATTTTCAATTTTAAATATAAATCATATAAATCAACTATTATTTTTTTAAGAGATACATTTAAATCAGTACCTAAACTTAATTTTATTCCATTATGTTCTGTTACTTCTTGATAATAATCACGATATTTATCTATTATATTTGATATTTGTTTTTTAATTATTTCAGTTTTATTTAGAGCGAATCCTAATAAATTGATATCTTTAATTAAATCATGTATTTCACTTTTTAATGATAATACAATAAAATCATTATTACTTTTATCATTATTATTTTGAATATATGAAGGTAATTGTAATGCTTCCATCATTTTAAAACCTGTTTTTATTGAATTTTTCAGCATTTTCTCTGCTAACTTTTTATTTGAATCATAATCTAATTTTTCGAAAAATCTTGTCATTCGTTCATTAATTGTTAATTTAGATTTGCCATTTAAATAGTTGATTATATTAATGTTTTTTTGCATTGTATATTTAAAACCATTCTTGCTTTTATCACTATATGTATCTATAAGATTATTTCTAACCCTATTGAAACTATCGTTCCTTGTTGAAAATGAGTTGCTTTCTTCTTTATCATCTAGTGGAATGGTCATTCCCATTGCTGTTAAACCATAATATTTATTTGCAAATAATATTGTTTTTGGCTCATATTTAAAACAAGACAATAACAATGCTTTTTTTTCCAAGTCAGTTAAATTAAGGTCGTTAATAAAATCAAGATCTTCATTGAAAAAATCTTTCCAGAATTCTTTTTCCTCTTCAATAGTAATGATATATCTACTAACATTCTTTGTATATATTCCTTCTTTAATTCTTGTTTTTTTCAAAATATCCCTCCAAATCAGCGTTATTATAGTATATTATATTAGAAATGTCATTAAAAATCGCATATAATCTATACTTTTAAAATTGATTTTGATATAATTTAAGAGTATTTAAGGATGTGAAATCATGAAAGAAAAATTAGTTAAAGAAATAACGTCTCGAGATGAAGATTTTGGAGCTTGGTATACCGATGTAGTAAAAAAAGCGGATTTAATTGATTATTCAAATGTTAAAGGCTCTATGATAATAAGACCATATGGTTATGCGATATGGGAAAACATGGTTAATATTTTAGATGAAATGTTTAAAGAAACTGGTCACGTTAATGTTCAAATGCCAATGTTTATACCGGAAAGTTTATTTAATATTGAAAAAGAACATGTTGAGGGTTTTGCCCCAGAA
>CAYTSC010000032.1:0-7301 GCA_964440475.1 uncultured Muribaculaceae bacterium | reverse complement strand
TTGATTTACCTCCATTTACTTTAGTCGGGGCAACAACAAGAGCAGGAGACTTATCTGCACCCCTTAGAGATCGTTTTGGAATTGTTTCTAAACTTAATTATTATACTGAAGAAGAACTAGTCTTAATTGTTAAAAGAACGTGTAAAGTCTTAGAAATAGAAATAGATGATGAAGCAGCGTTAGAAATAGCTAAAAGAAGTCGAAAAACACCAAGAGTCGCGAATAGATTATGTAAAAGAGTAAGAGATTTTGCTTTAGTTTTAGGAAATAGTAAAATAGATTTGGAAATCACTTTAAAATCATTAGGTAAATTAAAAGTAGATAGTCATGGACTTGATCAAATTGATTTAGAATATTTAGATTCCTTAATTCATAAATTTAATGGAGGACCTGTTGGAGTTGAAACAATCGCAACATCTATTGGTGAAGAAGTGACAACAATTGAAGATGTAGTCGAACCTTATCTACTTCAAGAGGGTTACATTAAAAGAACTCAAAGAGGTAGACAAGCTACTGAAAAAGCATATAATCATTTAGGTATAGATCAAAATTTATCCTTATTTTAAGTAAAATTTTGTTATAATCAATTAAGGAGGGTGGTATTATGAATTATGTTCCATTAGGAATAAAAACAGATTATTCATTATTAAAGAGCTTGATTAAAATTGATTCCTTAATTGATTATATAAAAGAACAAAAAATTAATACCATCGGTATTTTAGATAATAATCTTTTTGGTTGTATGGAGTTTTATTTAAAGTGTAAGAAAAATAAAATAAAACCAGTTATTGGTATAGAAATAAAATATAACAATTATATAGTTTATTTGTATGCCAAAAATTTTCAAGGTTTACAAAATTTATTTATTTTAGGACAAATATTAGAAGAAAGAGAATTAACAGAAACTGATTTAGATTTATATAATTTAAATATTATTTTTGTGTTGCCATATTCTAGTTATAGTCTATATAAAGATTTACAAATGGATAATATTTATCTTTGTTATTCAAATGAAGAAGAAAAAAGAAATGCTTTGGTTATATCGGATAATATTGTCTATCTAAATATTACAAGAATGTTTAATAAAAACGAAAGTGATCTATTGAATTACTTAGAGATGATTGAATCTGGTAAGGTAGTTCTCAATTATCCATTTAATAATTATACAAATAACTATTTAAAAGAAATTGTTGAAGAAGGCGATGCAAAAACTACTATTAGTTTTTGTAATCAAATTGATATAGAATTACCAATAAAGAAAAATTATTTGCCTAAATATGAAGTCGAAGATAATGTCGGTTTTTTAAAAAGTTTAAGCGTTAAGGGACTAAAGAAAAGACTAAATGGTGATGTACCTGATAATTATCAAAAAAGACTATTATTGGAACTAAAAGTGATTGAAGAAATGGACTTTATCGATTATTTTTTAATTGTTTATGATTATATATTATTTGCAAAAAGAAATAATATTTTAGTTGGGCCGGGAAGAGGTTCAGCTGCTGGAAGTTTAGTTTCATATTCACTAGGTATTACTGATATTGATCCTTTAAAGTACAATTTGCTCTTCGAAAGGTTTTTAAATAAAGAGAGAATAACAATGCCGGATATCGATATAGATTTTGAAGATACAAGAAGAGATGAAATAAAAAGTTACTTAATTAATAAATATGGTGATGATAAAGTTGCTTCAATAATGACTTATGGTACTTTAGGAAGCAAGCAAGTATTAAGAGATGTAATTAAATTATTTAATCCTAATGAAAAATTAGCAAATGATTTATTAAAAGAAATAAATGCTAATTTAAGTCTAAGAACAAATTATGATAAAAATATAAAACTAAAAAAATTAGTTGATCAAAGTGACATATTAAAAAAAATATATAGTATTAGTATTCGCTTAGAAGGATTAAAAAAGCAAATAAGTACACATGCAGCTGGAGTGGTAATATCAGATATTTCATTAAATAAAATTATTCCTATATCAAAATCCGGTAACAATTACTTAACAGGCGTTACTATGGAATATTTAGAAAGTCTCGGTCTATTAAAAATGGATTTATTAGCTCTAAATAATTTGACAATAATACGCGGATGTTTAGACTTATTACAAAAGTTAAAATTATCGGATATTCCTCTTGATGATAAGAAGACATTTGAATTATTTTCTAATGCTGAAACGGAAGCGATTTTTCAATTTGAATCAGCAGGAATGAAAAATTTCTTAAGAAAATTAAAACCAAAGGTCTTCAGCGATTTATATGCAGCTGTTGCTTTATATAGACCAGGACCAATGGAAAATATTGACTTATTTATAAATAGAAAAAGTGGTAAAACAAAAATCGATTATTTACATCCTGATTTAGAAAATATTTTAAAAGAAACATATGGAATAATAGTTTACCAAGAACAAATAATTCAAATACTAACTAAAATGGCTGGTTATTCATTTTCTGAAAGTGATGTAGTTAGAAAATCAATGAGCAAAAAAGATTATAAAGTTTTATCTAATGAAAAAGAAAAATTTGTAAATGGTAGTATTAAAAATGGTTATGAAAAAGAATTAGCCGATTTAGTCTTCGAACACATTTTAAAATTTGCTTCTTATGGTTTTAATAAAGCTCATTCCGTTTCTTATGCTTTAATAAGTTACCAACTAGCGTACTTAAAAGCTAATTATCCTTTAGAGTTTATGACTAATTTGCTTAATATGAGTTTAGGAAGCGTTAATAAGACTAAAGAATATTTAGATATGGCAAAAAAACTAAAAATTAAGATAGAAGATTTTAATTTAAATACTAGTAAAGATAAATACTATATTTTAGATAATAAGATTAGTTTACCAATCTCGTTAATTAAGGGAATAAATCCTTTAATTCAAGATAAGTTATTAAATAACTTTTCACCTTGTTGTGATGATATATTTGATTTTGTTATTAAATGTTCGAAATTAGATATATCTAAAGATATAGTTGAGAAATTAATTAAAGTTGGTGTTTTAGATTTTTTTGAGTTTAATCGTCAAACGTTATTAAATAACTTAGATAAGATATATGACTATGCACGTTTAGCAGAAGATTTAGATAGAACATTAGTTTCTAAACCTTTAATTGAGTTATATCCAGAAATGAAAACAAAAGATCTATTACAAAATGAAATTGATTTAGTTGGTTTTTATATAAGCAATCATCCAACAAATGAATATTATATTAACAAAATGATTAAAATGAATAATATAGATAAATACTTTGATAAGCAAATAGAAGTAGTGGTTTTAGTAGAAAGAATTAAAGTAATTAAAACTAAAAAAAATGAAGAAATGGCATTTATTACTGCATCTGATGAGACCGGTTCAAATGAGTTTATTTTATTTCCTAAAAGCATGAATTTGATTAGTGATTTTAAAGAAAATAAAGTGTTGATTATTTTGGGAAAAGTTACAAGAAGAAATGAAAAATATGGTATAATAATAAATAGTGTAAAAAACATAGGAGATAACGAATGAATAATATTAAAAAAATTATATTTAACTTGATATTTATTTTGTTTTTCATCTTTTTTTCATTACCTATAATAAAAAAAACAACAGATTATTATGATTATTTAAATAAAGAAAAAGATCGAATTATTTTGATAGAAAAAGAATCTAAAATCAAATTATATGAGGAAGAACGAATAAAAAAATTAGATGAATATAATTATTGTTTAAATGAAACATTTAATGAATATATGAAGAATAATGAATTAATATCCTTAGAGGAGGAAATTAATGACTATGCTATTAACAATAATATTAGTTATAGGTATTATAATATAAAAGATGGATATAATTTAGCATATAATGAAAATAAATCTTATATAAGTGCTAGTATTATTAAATTATTACCTCTTATATATTTAATTGAAGAATCTAACCAAGGAAATGTTGATTTAGACGAAACAAATATTAGGTATATTAAAAGACATTCAAGAGGTTCATCTGATTGTGTTAAAGCATTTAAACTTAATACTAAAATATCTTTAAGAGATTTATTAAATTGTTCAATTAAATATAGTGATAATTCAGCTCAGTTAATGTTATATGAATATGCTGGTTCTAATAAATTAAATTACTTAGCAAATAAATTAGGTCTTAAGAATAGAGTTTATGCACCTGATTATGGTTATTTAAATGTACATGATTCATTTATTATGATGAATGAAATTAATGAATTAATAAAACTTAATAATTCTAATTCTAAGTTCTTAATTAATATTTTGGATAATGATTATTATAATTGTTTAAATACTGACAATATATATTATTATCATAAATACGGAATGTATAAAACAGTTTATCATGACACAGGAATTCTTAAGGGGGATAATCCGTATATATTGATTCTAATGTCAAACTTAAGATATAATCAGTATTGTGAAAAATTTCAATTATTATCAAAAAAAATTAATGATCTTAATCAATTAAAATTAGCTGCTCAAGAACGTTATTGTCAGTCAACTATATATGGGGGTGATTCAACATGGATGAAAAATTAACGAAGTTTTTTAATAAAATTGATTTTTCATATACAGAAGAATTTAATAAAGTAAAAATTGAAAAAGTATTAGTTGACCAAGAAGATCTGTCCTGGGACATATATTTAAATTGTGAAGAAATATTAGATTATGAAGCATTTAATAATCTAATTAAAAAATGTGAAGAAGGAATAGAAGGAGTAAACAAAATTAATTTAGTTTGTCTTGTTCCAACTATTAATGAAAATGATTTATCAAAGACAATAAACAATTACTTTAAGCAAGCTTTAATTGACAATCCATCATTAAGAGGATTGACAGATGAAGATATAAAATTAGTAGATAACGTTATAACAATAGAAGTTACTAATAAGAATGAACAGAGTACATTGAACAGATTAGGTAAGAAATGGCTTAAGAAATTAACTAGTTTAGGTGTTGAAAATTTAAGTTTAGATATTATTGTCAATGAAGAAAAATCAAAAGAAATAAAGCAAATTATTGCAGCTGAAAAGGAAGCAATAAGCGTAAAGGTTAAAGTAAATGCACCAAAAAGTGAGTTAATATGGGGTAAAAACTTTAGAGGAAAACCGATAACTTTAGATAGTATTTTAGGTCCAGAATTCAATATTATAGCAGAAGTATATGTTTTAAACATAGAAATTATTTCAACTTCTAGTGATTTAAAAATAATTACTTTAATGATAAGTGATAAAACAGATAGTATGTATGGAAAAATGTTCATACGTAATACAGATGAGTTAGATGTAATTGAAAAAAACATTAACAAGGGTGATTGGATTAAAATAAGAGGAAATGTCAAAGATGATAATTATACCAAAGATCTAGTTATTAATATTACAGATATAATGAGCATTCCTTCAAAAGAGGTATTAATTAAAGATGAAGCAGCAGAAAAAAGAGTAGAACTACACGCCCATACTTTTATGAGTCAAATGGATGGTTTAATCGATGTTAAAGATTTAATAAAAACAGCTAAAAGATATGGACATAAAGCAGTGGCAATTACTGATCATAGCTGCTTACAATCGTTTCCAGAAGCATATAAATCAGCTGATGGAATAAAAGTTATTTATGGTTCAGAATTATATGTTTATGATGATGATGTTAAAATAATTACCAATCCAGATAATTATAATTTAATCAATGATACATTTGTTGTTTTTGACGTTGAAACAACAGGTTTTAATGCTGGTGGAGAAGATCAAATAATTGAAATAGGTGCGGTTAAAATATGTAATGGTAATATAACTGATACTTTCTCTGAATTAATTGATCCTAAAAGAAGTTTACCAGAAAAGATAATAGAAATAACAGGAATAACAAATTCAGATCTTAAAGGAAAAAGAAGTGAAGAAGAAGTAGTTCGTGATTTTATTTTGTGGTATGATGATTTACCTTTAGTCGCGCATAATGCTCTTTTTGACTTATCATTTTTAAAAAGTGCAATTAAAAAATATGCTTTAAAAGAATTTGATAATACATTGATAGATACCGTTGAGCTAAGTAGGTATTTATTTCCAAATGAAAATCGACATAGTTTATCAGCAGTTGTTAAAAGACATGAAATAGAGTTTGATGAAAACTCACATCACAGAGCTGATTATGATGCGACTGCGACTGCTTATGCATTTTATAAAATGTCTGTTATATTGTCAGCAAGACAAATAAAAACCACAAGTGAACTTTTGGATAATTTTAATGTTGAGGATCTAAATAAATTCGCTAGTGTTTATCATGTAAATGTTTTAGCTAAAAACCAAGAAGGATTAAAAAATCTTTATAAAATTATATCTTTAGCAAATACCAAGTATTTGTATAGGACTCCAAGAATTCCAAAAAGTATATTAAATTATTTTAAAGAAGGCTTATTGATTGGTAGTAGTTGTATGAATGGAGAAGTATTTAATCAAGCCAGAAAAAAAGATGATGAAGAATTATCGAATATTATGAATATGTACGATTTTATTGAAATACAACCTCCTAGTCAAGGATCATATTTAGTTGATCAAAAAGAATTTGAAACTGAATTAGATTTAATTAATAATATTAAAAAAATAATTAGAGTTGCTAAATCATTAAATAAAATCATATGTGCAACTGGAGATGTTCATCATTTAACAGAAGAAGATAAAATATATAGACAAATAATAATAAATCAAAATACTCCAAATGTGGGAAGACATCCATTAAACAGATCAGAAATAAAAGAAATACCTTCGCAGCATTTTAGAACTACTGATGATATGTTAAAACAATTTACTTTTTTACCAAAAGAAGAAGTTTTTGAATATGTAGTTACTAATCCTAATTTAATTGCAGATGAAATTGAAGAATTAGAAATAACTAAAAAAGATTTATATCCACCAAAGATGGAAGACTCTGATGAAATGACAGAAGATATGGTATATGCCAATGCGAAAAAAATATATGGTGATGAACTTCCGAATGTTGTAGAAGAAAGAATTAAGGCAGAACTAAGTGGTATAATTGCTAATGGTTATTCTGTTTTATATTTGATTTCTCAAAAATTAGTAACAAAAAGTCAAGAAACAGGTTACATAGTCGGATCGCGTGGTTCAGTAGGATCATCATTTGTTGCAACAATGATGGGAATAACAGAAGTTAATCCATTACCACCTCATTATTTATGTGCAAATTGCAAAAAAGCAATTTTTGAAATAGATGGAGAATCATTAGAAGAAAAATATTCTAGTGGTTATGATTTACCAGATAGAGTTTGTGAGTGTGGTACAAAATTTAGAAAA
>CAYTSC010000031.1:0-7771 GCA_964440475.1 uncultured Muribaculaceae bacterium | reverse complement strand
CTAAAGTAAGTGAATATGGAGAACCAGGAGAAGAAAGATTGATTAAATGTGAACTAAAAGTACTCGCAGACGTTGGTTTGGTAGGAATGCCAAGTGTTGGTAAGAGTACAATACTTAGCATGATAAGTGCTTCTAAAGCAAAAATAGGTGCTTATCACTTTACTACATTAAGTCCTAATTTAGGAGTAGTAAAATATAATGATTTTGCATATACTATTGCGGATCTTCCAGGGCTAATTGAAGGATCATCATCAGGTGCTGGGCTAGGTGATAGATTTTTGAGGCATGCAATGCGTACTAGGTTACTCGCGCATGTTATAGATATGGGATCATTCGAGGGAAGAGACCCAATTTCTGATTATGAAATGATCAATAAAGAAATTGCTTCATATGATGTAAAACTTGCTAATAAAAAAATGATTGTTATTGCAAATAAAATGGATTTAGAATTAGCTAATAAAAATTTAAAAGTTTTTAAAAACAAATATCCTAAAGTTGAAGTAATTGAAATAAGTGCACTTAATAATGAAGGTCTAAATAAATTAATTAGTCGCTTATCAACTTTAGTTAAAGAAACAGAAATAACTCCAATATACGAAAGCGAATCCTTAGAGAATCATATTATTTATAAATTTAAAGAAGAAAAACCATATCAAATAGTCAAAGAAAAAGGAATTTGGATAATAAGTGGTAAAGAAATAGAGCGAGTATTTAAAATGACTAAGTTTGACACCGAAGAAAGTCTCGAAAGATTTACAAGAAAATTAAGAAAAATGGGTGTTGAAGATACATTGGTTGAAATGGGCGCTGAAAGTGGAGATAGTATTCAAGTAATAGATCATATTTTTGAATTTAAAGTATAATTTGACAAAGTTTAATAGAAATTATATAATCTTTATCGAAGAAAGGAAAATATGAAAAAATTAATATTATTAGTTTTGTTTTTCTTATTATTTGCTGGTTGTACAGCTAGTGAGTATCAAGTTATGTTTAACTCTAATGGTGGAACATCAATTGAAACTCAAATAGTTGAAAAAAAACATTCTGTAATAAAACCAGTTGATCCTGTTAAAGAAGGATATGAATTCCAAGGTTGGGAATTAAATGATAAAGAATATACTTTTAAAGAAAAAGTAAATAAAGATATAGTATTAGATGCTATATGGAAAGAATCTGATACACTTAAAACATATAAAGTTACATATAAGATAGATGATAAAACAACTGAAGAAATTATAGTTGTAGGCCAGTGTGCTTCTGAACCAACTCGTCCTATAAAAAATGGTTATACATTTTTAGGTTGGTATATTGACGGAGAAGAATCTCCATATATATTTGATAAACTTATTAATGAAGATCTTAATTTAGTAGCTAAATTTAAAAAAGATGATAACGAATCATCTAGTGAATATAGTAATCAAATAATATTTGTAACAGAACTTGAGGCAACTTCTAGTATGACAGAACTAGAAAGAAACGAAACAAGTAAAATAGAAATTAAAATAGAACCAGAAAACGCTACTAATCAAACGGTTAAATTTACAACATCAAATCGTCGTATTATTACAGTAGATGATTATGGATTAGTTAAGGCAATTAGACCTGGTGAGGCAACTATTACAATTGAAACAACTGATACAAGTGGTATTCAGAAAACAATTAAATTTAATGTGGTTAATAAAAAAGAACCTATTAATCCAAATAATTAGAGTTTATTTTATAATCATATGTTAAATGACTAGGTATTTCTAATATACTAGTCTTTTTTCTTGATCTTTTTATTCTTATTATTGTATTTGGTTTAACATTTTTAATTATATCTATAACGATATTTTTTTCATTAATAATAATTAAATCTAAATTAAACTTCATCATAAAAGTATGAATGCCATTTGTTCTAGGAATTAGTAAAAAGTAATCAACATTTTTTTTAAACATTAATCCTTTTAATCTCGAAAAAAATGTATTTGCAATAACTATTTTTCTTTTCATATAATAATTCTAACATATATTTTCATAATATAGTATAATTGAGGTGGTGATGAAAATGTATGATGTTGCTATTGTAGGAGCAGGACCAGCTGGATTATTTGCAGCTTATGAATTAATAATTGGTGATCCTAAACTAAAAGTGCTTTTGATTGATAAAGGACCAAAAGCTAAAGATCGAGTTTGTGTAATGAACAAAAATAATGTTCCTTGTCCTAATTGTCAACCTTGTCAAATTTTATCGGGAATTGGTGGTTCAGGTACGTTTTCTGATGGTAAATTAAATTTCATACCTAAATTAGGAAAATCCGATTTATATAAATATATGAGTGTATCTGCTGCTGAAAAATTAATTGATGATACAGAAACAATATTTACTAAGTTTGGAATGGATAGTAAGGTCTTTCCATCTAATTTAGAAGAAGCTAAAAAAATTCAAAAAGAAATAGCGATAAAAGGCGCTAGACTATTATTAATAAAACAAAAACATTTAGGATCAGACTATTTGCCTAAATACATAGAAGACTTTGAAAACTTCTTAGAATCTCAAGGTGTAGAAATAACTACTAGGTGTGATGTTTTAGATATAGTTAGTAAAAACTCAAAAGAACACGAACTAATTACTAAAATAAATAACAAAGAAAAAAAATATTCAGCTAAAAAAATAATCATAGCACCTGGAAGAACAGGGGCTAAATGGGTTCAGGAATTAGCTGATAAATATAAAATACCATATGTATCTCAAAGTATAGAAATTGGTGTAAGAGTAGAGGTTAGAAAAGAAATATTAGAAGATATATGTTCTATTATTTATGACCCAACAATATTCATTAAAACGAGAACATATGCAGATGAAATAAGAACTTTTTGTACGAATCCAGGAGGTTTTGTTACTAAAGAAAACTATTATGGTTATATATGTGTTAATGGCCATTCTATGAAAGATGTAAAATCAAATAATAGTAACTTTGCTTTTATTACAAAAGTCGGTTTAACAGAACCAGTTACAAATACTAGAGAATATGGCGAATCAATTGCCCAAATAGCAAATGTATTAGGTGATTCAAAACCAATTGTTCAATCATTAAGAGATTTAAGAAAAGGCCGTCGTAGTACGTGGCATAAGATTAACAAAGGCTTTATAGAACCAACACTTAAAGATGCAGTTGCAGGTGATTTAGGACTAGTGTTGCCAGCAAGGATATTAACTAATATATTAGAGGGTTTAGAAACATTAAACACTATAATTCCGGGTGTTAATAATGATGAGACATTACTATATGGACCTGAAATTAAATTTTTTAGTAATGAAATTACAACAAATGATAATTTTAAATTAGAAAATTATGATATATATTTTGTAGGTGATGGGGCTGGTAAAGCAGGAAACATCGTAACAGCCGCCGCTACTGGTTTAGTCGCTGCAAGAGATATATTAAAAAAATAATTAGAGGGGGAATTTTAATGATGGTAGAACTTTTTCCTTGGGAAGAATTAGTTATTGGAGCTTTATATGAAGCTAATAAATTAGATTTAGCTTCACAAACAAGTCCTATTAATAATATTGATATCTTGAAATATATGGAGTTGTTTAAACAATATCATAAAGAATTATTTGATCGTGATTTTGCAATCAGAGATGATATAATTATGCATTTTAAAACTCCAATGAAATATATATTCGATAAAAAAATCATTCCTTTACACGAACAAAATCAATTCGCTAATAGTCAAATGTTACAAGAAATATTTATTTATGTTAATAGAGACTATGAAGAATATTTAAAAGAAAAATACTTAAAAAGAGGAAAAATTTTCTATTTAGATGATTATCGTCAAATGAGAAATAGCAAGTAATTTGATATTTCTTTTTTTTTTAATACATTTATGATAAGATATTAATATCTAAGAGGTGATTAAATATGGATAAAACAACCCTTTTTGACATCAAGGAAATAGAAAGTGCTTTGATCGGTGAAACACTACAAGAAGTATATGAAGCATTATTAGAAAGAGGCTATAATCCAATAAATCAAATGGTAGGTTATTTGATAAGTGGAGATCCAGGCTATATTTCTAGTCATAAAGATGCTAGAGAAAAGATGAGCACTTTAGAAAGAAGCAAAGTAGTAGAGGTTTTACTAAAAGAGTATATGAATAAAAGATGAAATGTCTAGGTTTAGATTTGGGTACTAAGACACTAGGTCTTGCTATAAGTGATTCCTTAGGTATGATTTCAAGTCCTTATAAAACAATTAAATACTCAAATTATGAAGATTTAATTAACGAACTAAAAGAAATCATTGCCTTAGAATGCATTGATAAAATAATTGTTGGATTACCTAAAAATATGAATAATACATTAGGTCCAAGAGCAGAACAAGTCTTAGAATTCAAAAACATATTAGAAGATAAAATAAATAATGAAATAATATTAGTCGATGAAAGATTATCAACTATGGAAGCAGAAAAGTATTTGCTAGAAGGGGATATGAGTCGTAAAAAAAGAAAAGAAAAAATAGATTCTATCGCAGCAAGTATAATATTAGAAACGTATTTAAGGAGGAAAGAAAATGGAAAATGAAGAAATAAAATTTACGATTATTAATGATGAGGGAAAAGAACTAGAATGTGATGTTCTATTTACAGTTGATTCTGAAGAAACAGGAAAAAGTTATATTGTTTATACAGATAACTCGGTGGATGAAAATGGAAATATTAAAACATATGGTTCAATATATGACCCTTCTGGAGAATCTCTTAAATTAGATCCTATTGAGACAGAACAAGAATGGAATATGCTAGAACAAATTCTAACATCTGCTCAAGAAAAAGCAGGAGATGCTAGTAATGAAGAAAATACTGATAATTAGTATAAGCTCAATAATTATTTTAATAATAGGATTATTAACCTTTTACTTTATTAATTTAAAACCAACAACAAATTTAAAAGAGAAACAAGATATAATATTTACTATTAGTTCTGGTATGACAACCAAACAAATTGCAATTGCCTTAAAAGAGAAAAAACTTATTAAAAATGCAAATGTTTTTTTGGTTTACACAAAATTTAATAAAATTATTCCTAAGTCAGGACCTTATATGATTTCAACAACCGAAGGAGTAAAATTAATTGCCAAAAAAATAAATAATGGTGAAACATTTGAACTCGAATATAAATTAACATTTATCGAAGGAAAAACATTGAAAAATTATGCAGAACAAATGAGTCCTAAATTAGGTCTAAGTGAAGATGATATCTTAAAAGAATTAGCAAATAAAACTTACTTAAATAGTTTAATAGACAAATATTGGTTTATTACAGATGATATATTAGATGAAAAAATATATTTTCCTTTAGAAGGATATTTATTTCCTGATACATATATATTTAGAAATGACGCAACTATAAAAAACGTTGTCGGTAAGATGCTTGACAATACTGACAGAAAATTAAAACCTTTTAAAAATAAAATAATAAATGAAGAATTAAATGTTCATGATATTTTAACAATGGCAAGCATGGTGGAAAAAGAAGCAAATACAGAAAACGATCGTTTGTTAGTCGCGGGAGTATTTTATAATAGGATAAAAAAACATATTACACTAGGATCTGATGTCACAACTTATTATGCTGAACAAGTGGAAATGGGTTCAGTTAAAGATTTATATCAAACACAGTATGATGCAGTTAATGCATATAATACCCGTGCAAAAACAATGTATGGACTACCAATAGGACCAATTTGTAATCCGTCTTTATCATCTATAGAAGCCGCTATTAATCCAAAAGATACAGACTATTTATTCTTCTACGCTGATACAAAAGGTAAGGTTCACTTTACAAGGACAGATGCTGAGCACGAAGCAATTAGAAGACAATATAAATAATTCGGAGGAAATATGAAGGAAATTATAAAAGAAATTGAAGATTATGCTGAAAAAGAAAATATACCAATAATTGAAAAAAAATCAATTAATTTTATCAATAAATTAATTGATTTGAATAATGTAGAAACTATATTAGAAATTGGAACGGCAATTGGTTATTCTGCCATAATGATGGCATTGGCAAATGATAAAATTAAAATAACTACAATTGAAAAAGATGAAAAAAGATATATAGAAGCATTAAAAAATATTAAAAAATGTAATTTGGAGGAAAGAATAACTGTAGTTTTTCAAGATGCTTTAGAAGTAAATATGGCAGGCTTAAATTATGATCTAATATTTATTGATGCTGCTAAAGGGCAATATCAAAGGTATTTTGATAAATTTCAATATTATTTAAATAAAGGGGGAATAATAATTACTGATAATTTAAAATTTCATGGTCTAGTAGGTAATAAAGAACAAGCTGGAAGTAAAAATGTTGAAAAATTAGTTGAAAAAATAGAAGGCTACATTGACTATTTAAAAACCAATCCAGAATTTGCGACTAAGTTTTATGATGTAGGCGATGGTCTATCAGTAAGTATTAGAAAAAAAGATGATAACTAAGTTAATACTAATTCCAAACAATATAAATGATATAAATGAGTTAAGAGATGTAGGAATAGCTACATTTCTTTTACCATTAGAAAAATATTCAATTGGTTACAAATCTTTTAAAATTGATGAAATTAATTCAATAAAAGATAATGTATATTTACTAATTAATAGAATTTTAACTACTAATGAAATTGAAGATTTAAAAGAATATTTAAGTAAATTAAATAATATTAAAGGGATCTTTTACGAAGATTTAGGTGTGTTTAAAATATTAAAAGAAACGAATTTAGAATTAATTAATTTTCAAACACACTTTAATAATCATTATTTAGTAGTAAACTATCTGCTTGATTTAGGTAATACAAGTGTAGTAATACCTCAAGATCTTACATATAAGGAAATAAATAGTATTTTAGAAAATGCAAGTAAAGAGGTTTGTTTATTTTTATTTGGTAAAAATGAAGTAATGTATTCAAGAAGACTATTAAAAAGTAATTATAAAAAATATTATAAACTAACTAGGGATTTTATCACGATAAAAGAAAGAGTGTCTGGTGTAAAATTTGATTTAATTGAAGATGATAATGGCACATACTTATTTGATTATAATTTTTATAATGGTACAGATTTAATTAATTTACCCAAAGATAATGTGAAGTTTTACATAATAAATGCTATTCATTTAGAAATAAATGAAGTTTTACAATTAATAGATTATTTAAATATAAATGAATTAGATAAAATATCTTCAATAAGAGAAAATATAAATACTGGTTTTCTATATAAGGAAACAATATATAAGGTAAAGGGTGAATAATATATGATAGGTGAATTATTAGCCCCAGCAGGCGATTTAACGAGGTTAAAAGTAGCCTTAGACTATGGCGCTGACGCTGTGTATATGGGTGGTAAAAATTATAGTTTAAGAGCCAACGCTAATAACTTTAGCCTTGAAGAAATTAAAACAGGGGTTTTATATGCTCATAGTTTAAATAAAAAAGTATACGTAACTGTAAATATTGTATTTCATGAAAAAGATTTAGAAGGTTTAGATGACTACTTAATATATTTAGATGAAGTAAAAGTAGATGGAATAATAGTGAGTGATCCTTATGTTATTAATTTAGTAAAAAAATTAAAATTAGATCTATCCATAATATTATCAACTCAAACTAGTACTTTAAATAAATATGCTGCATTATATTGGAAAGATTTGGGTGTTAAAAGAATAGTCTTGGCTAGAGAGGCATTAAAAGATGATATTCAAAGTGTAATAGACACTGGTTTAGAA
>CAYTSC010000030.1:0-7809 GCA_964440475.1 uncultured Muribaculaceae bacterium | reverse complement strand
GAATATGACCTTGCCAAGGTTAGTACGAGGGTTCGATTCCCTTCACCTGCTCCAAATGTTTAATAACTCCCTTATTTATCAAGGGGGTTTTTTGTGTTTTTTCTATCGCTCAAACTTGAATAAATAACCACTATATTGTATAATATGCTCCAATAAATTATTAAGGGGATAATTTTATGGATATACTAAAACAAGAACTTAAGGGATGCTATGATTTTTTTGATGAATTATCTAATAATAGTGGTTTAACTAGAGATAGTTCAAAGTTTAATCCGACAGTTTCCAGTATTGCTTCAATTGGATATAGTTTATGTTCTTTGGTTATTGGAGTAATGAATAACTGGCTTGATTATAATGATGCATACAAGAAGGCTTTGAATACATTACAAACAATAGAAAACCTTGAACAATACGAGGGTTTTTATTATCATTTTCTTGATATGAAAAGTGGCTTAAGGGTTTGGAATTGCGAAGTGTCTAATATAGATACTGCAATAATGATTTCAGGAGTTATATTAGCTGGTGAGTTTTTTGGTAAAGAAATAAAAGATATAGCAGATAAATTATATAGAAAAATTAATTTCCCGTGGTTTATTGATGAGAATAATCATCAATTTCATCTAGGTTTTACAGAAGAAAAAGGTTTTTTTGGTCATTGGGACTTTTATGCAGAACAATTAATGCTTTATGTTCTAGGAGCTGGTTCTCCAACAAAACCAATTGATTTAAGTGTATATAATTCATTTACTAGAGAATTTGGTTCTTATAAAGAACATAAAGATATAGTTCAATCTTGGTTCGGTTCACTTTTTACATATCAACTATCACATGCATGGTTAGATTTTAATAATAAAGTTGATGATGATGGGATAAACTGGTTTGAAAATTCAAGAAAGGCCTCACTAGCAAATTACCAATATTGTATTGATAATAATAATCAATTTCCTAGTTATAGTGAAAATTCTTGGGGAATAACGGCCAGCGTAGGTGAATCTGGTTACCAAGTCGAATGTGGAGCTTTACCTGCGAAACATAAAATCGAATTACACAATGATGGAACAATTGCACCTTATGGCGCACTAAGTTCTATTGTTTTTACTGAAAAAGAATCATTAAAAGCATTAAAGTACTATTATAGTATGGAAAAGTTAAAAGGAAAATACGGATTAAATGGAGCATATAAAATAACAAAAGAAAAATCCTGGTATTCAGAGGAATGTCTTGGAATAGATAAAGGTTTAACTATGCTGATGATTCAAAACTATTTAGATAAAGCTATTTGGTCTTTGATGAATAAAAACGAAAATATTCAAAATGGCTTTAAAAAATTAAATTTTAATAATAAAGACCTAACTCCTAAAAAATAATATCTATACATTATTTTTTCTTTAAATATGTATTTCCATAGTAAATAATAATTAGAGTTTTTTTATAACTTCAATAGAGAATTATAAGTTTTACACACTTTTTAATTTATCTAATATTGATAGTTTTTTTATGTTGATATTATTATTTATACCACTTCCTAATTCAATATTTGGTTTAATTATTTCACCATGAAAGTCACTACCTCCACTTATTAATAGATTATATTTATTAGCTAAATATGAATAATATTCCGTTTCCTCTTTATTGTGACTCGGATGATATACTTCTATTCCCATTAATCCACAAGTTATCATTTCTTTTAAAAATATCAATAATTCTTTATTGCTTAACTCTAATGATTTAGGATGCGCTATAACAGGAATTCCTCCACTTTTTATTATCAGTTCAGTACATTCTTCTTTTGTTATTCTTATTCCATATTTTCTTACTTTGTCGTATGCTTCAATTAAGTATTTATCAAATGCTTCTTGAGGACTGATACTATATCCATATTTAACACATAATTTAGCTATATCCGGTCTTCCTATATTACTATTTGAATTAATTAGTTTTCTTATATCTTCATAATCAAATATAATGTTATAATCCCTTTTTATTTGTTCTATAATAGATATAATTGAATTAATGCTATTACTTTTAATTTCTTTCATTTTATTATTTAAATATTCATCATCTAAATCAATTCCATATCCAAGTATATGCATTCTTCCTTTTGTTGCTGCTGCTGATAATTCTATTCCGTTAATAATATTAATTCCACTATCAACAATTATAGACATATTTCTATCTAGTGATTTTATGCCATCAATTGTATCATGATCTGTTATCGAAATTGTACCTATTTTTTTATCAATAGCTAATCTCAACAATTCTTCTGGTGATAAATTCCCATCAGAATAAATTGTATGTGTATGCATATCAATTATTTTTTCGCTAATTTTATATGGAGTAATAATTTTTTTAAAGTAAAAATTTTCAATTGAATCTAACATCAGCTTATTAGATTTTTCTTTTAATTCAAAATATACTTCTGAAGCATTTTTTCTCATAATTATTTCCTTTCCAATACTATCTTTTTGCCTTCTTCCGCTACCTTTACATTACTAAACTCCTTTTTGGCTTCCATTAAATAATGTTTCTTATCTTCTTCTGGCCAAAAATGGGTTAATAACAATTCTTTCACTTGAGCTAATTTTGCTATTTTACCGGCATCCGATGCTGTTAAATGTACTTTACTATTTAAGTTATGTTCTAATAATAATGAACTTTCACATATTAAAATATCTGCATTTTTACAAAACTTAGCTACTTTTTCTAAGTTTTCGTTCCCTAAATCAGACGTATAAACTACTTTAAAATATTCGCTCTCTAATTTAACCATAAATGATTCAATAGTATGAGACCTATTATCTTCAAAAGTTACTCTTAATCCTCCAATATTTAATTCCACTTGATCTGGTATGTCTATATATTCAGAATATGATTCTTCATTAGATATTATTGCTTCTTTATTAAAATTAAAATCGTTTTTAGGCAAAAATATTTTAATTTTTTCTTTTATTTCATTTAAATTTTTATATACAAAAGATGCATATTGTATTAATCCTATATCACCAATATGATCTTTATGATAATGGGTAATGATTACATTTAAATTATTTAAATATGCTGGAAAATTTAGTAATCTTGTTATACCATTACCACAGTCTAGTAATATTCTGTGATTATTATATTCAATAAGAAAGCCTGGACAATTCATATTACCTTTTAAATATGGAGAAATCGTTCCTAATGGAGTTATAATTATTTTATTCATTTTAATCCTTTCTTCTTTAATTCCATTTGTTTTTGAATGTATGGATCAACATATTTTATAATGTCTTTATTTAAACCAAATATTTCCTTAACCATACTTGAGGATACAAATTGATATTCTTTATCTGCAAATAAACAGATTGTATTTATTTGATTGTTTGATATTTCTTTATTTATTTGCTGTAATTGAACTTCATAATCATAATCACTCAAAGTTCTTAATCCTCTAACTATCACCTTACATTTATATAATAACGCTAAATCAACTGATGCACCTTCACCTAACACCACTTTAATATTATTTTTTTTATTATAAAGTTCTTTAACCATATTCAACCTTTCTTCTAAAGTGAAAAAGTGTTGTTTTTTTGAATTGTTTTGTAATATTGCTATAACTATTTCATCAAATATTTCACTTGCTTGTTCTATTATGTTCATATGTCCCTTAGTTATAGGATCAAAACTTCCTGGGTATAAAACTCTTTTCATAATATTCCTCTTCTCTACTTGTATTATAATATTTATGCCGGTATAATAAAAATACATATTAATTATATTTGATATAACAGGAGGTTATTATGAATATTGACTTTGAATTATATAGAATTTTCTATGTTGTTGCAAATAACGGCAACATAACAAAAGCCGCTCAAGAATTAAATATATCTCAACCAGCAATTAGTAAATCGATTAAAAAGCTTGAAAATAGTTTAGGAGGCCAATTATTTACTAGAACTACTAAAGGTGTTATTTTAACAAGCGAAGGCAAAGAGTTTTATAATTATATTAAACAAGCAATTGAATATATTAACAGTGCTGAAAATAAGTTTACCGAATTAATTAATCTTGAAGTAGGCACAATAAAAATAGGAATTAGCACCACACTGACCAAAGAATTTTTAATCAATTACTTAAAAGACTTTCATATAAAGTATCCCAATATTAATATTGAGATCTTTACAGATTTTTCTGCTACATTATTTTCTAAGTTGAGAAATGGGTTAATCGATTTGATAATATTAAATTTAAACGATAAAAATTATGGAGAAGATATAGAAATAATTAAATGCAAAGAAATAAATGATTGTTTTGCAGTAAGTGATAATTATAAAAATTTAATCGGTAAGAAAATTTCAATTAAAGACTTAAATAATTATCCATTAATATTTCAATCTAAAGGATCTAATACTAGAGAGTTTTTAGATAAATTTGCTTCAAATTATAATATAGTATTAAAACCAAATGTTGAATTAGCAAGTTATTCATTAGTTACAGAATTAACCAAAATAGGTTTCGGAATAGGTTACTTAACAAAAGATTATATTCAAGAAGAATTAAAAAATAATAAATTAATGATTATCGATTTAAAAGAAGACATTCCTCCAAGATATATTGGAATAGCTTTATCAAAAAATCACTTACCAAATTTTAGCACTAAAAAATTAATTGAAATTATTACAAATGAATTAGAACATTAATAATATTATTCAATCAATTTGACATATGCTATTTAATAACATAGAATACAACTAACCTGAGGAGGTTTAATATGAATCACATGATATTATTTAGTTTTATGGGTTTATGGTCATCAAGCATTTTAGCAAGTTTAACAATTAAAGAAATGCATAGTCGTGATATATATCGCTATTCTGCTGAAAAAGGCTTTAAATTTAATGGTATCTTACCCACAGAAAAGAAAATGAGCTCTTTAGAAAAGAAATTAGAGTTAATTACTCCTTTTTATAATTTTGTATCAAGCATAATTGACTATAAAAAATATATAAAAAATAAAGAAGCAAATCATAATTTAATGTTGTTAAATGGTTCACTTAAACAGATGAATGATTTAGAGTTTGATTTTTATATTTACTTTCGTAATCCCGAAACAGCAAGAAACATTGCATCGGGAAAAATAAACTTTTACCAAAATCCTATTTTCATTCATGGTGATGAAGAAAATTGTATTAGATATACAGTTAATCTTTTTAATCAAGGCATAACAATTGAAAATTCAATTGGCGTATACTCATTAATGAGTGATAATGAACAAAAAATAATAATATTAAAACGATTAAAAACAGAACTTGAAAAAATGAAAAATAAACTACCCGATAAAAAGTTAGATGCTACACCGGAGATTAATGAAAGAATTAAAGAAAAAGACATAGAAAGAAAAAAAATGTTTAGTGATGTAATCGAATATTATGAAAAATCAGATTTGGAAAAGGGTTTAAGTCTAAAAATGAATAAAAAAAATGAATAATTACATTCTCTTTATTAAATTAGGTCCCATTATTTCTAATTCTTGATTTAAATATACTACTTCTCCTTTTTTGTTGAGTTCAATATCTAACCACCAAACTCCATTAGCTGCTGGTTTATAGTTTTTTGCATGAGCATTTCTACTTTTCATTAATGATGGTGTTTGAAAAATATGTGTTTTATTATAATGAAAATAAAATGATTGATGAATGTGGCCAGTCTGTATTATATGCGGCTCTGCACCAATGGCATATTTATCTAGCATTCTTTTCATAATGGTTATCTTGCCTTCTAAATTATGCGCTGTTCCATGTTCCATTAATATTCTTAAATTACCAACTTGTAAATTAGCCTGCAGTCCTTGAAAGAAAACTAAATCGCTTCTAAGTTTTTGAAGCTCATCTAACAAATTGATTTTATATTTTTTATTTGTAACGTCTTCATGATTGCCGTCAATTACATAAGTTTTTTTATTTGATTTAGGATAATAATCTTTGGCAAATTCAATTTGTTCTTCTATAGTTTTGCATATTAATTCCTTACTATGATTTGGAACACTTAATATTCCTTCAAAGAAATCACCACTATGTAAATAAAAATCAACATTTCTTTTATCTCCTTTTTCATACACATATTCTATAGCGTCCATTCTATCATAAATGCTACCTACGTGAGTGTCACTTAAAAGACAAATTTTATATTGATTTGAATTAAATGGTAAATAATAGGTTATCGATTTTTGTGATTTATTTTTATATTTTAGATCTTGTTCATCATAAGCATAACCTTCTTGTTTTAAATGTTGAACTACAAACATTTTTTCTTCATCATTAAGATATAACTCACTTACTACTACAGATAAAGGTTTAGAATGTTTTTTCATCATAAACTTTATCTTATTTAATTCTTTTTTCGTCATAAAACCCTCCTAAATTTATAAAAAACAAAAATACACTTAAAGTGTATTTTTAATTGATAGAATTGTCAATCATTTCCTGAACATTTATAATATTTAAATCTTTTCCTTCTATGTAGAACTCTTCTTCTTTTTCATCCGAATAAACAACTGTTACTGTTTTAGTAGTAACTGTTCCATCCTCATTGGTTTTACTTGTTTCTTTTACTTCTTTGACTAATTGATTATTTGTATTCAAAACTAATAAGTCTTCCTTATTGCTATACATTAGTTTATTATCTGTTGTAATAAAAATATATGATGCTTTTATTTTTTCAATTAAACCTTCACCCATAAGTACTTTTTCGATTTTATGATTTTGTTCATTTGCATCTTTCATATATTCGCCTCGAACGTTGCTCATCAGTTTATCCGGATAAATTAAATAATCGGTTTTAAGATTGCCTAATGCATTAACATGCCCTAAATATCTATCGGAAATAACTAATGTAGACCCTTTTAATTCAATAAGATTAATTGTTTTTGGTAAATCATCCAATAATACATATGGTCCAACAACATAACATTCTGTTTTTCTTTCAATTATCTTCGTAAAATTTAGAACAGGCTTAGTAGACATTACTTTTACTAAAGGTATATTGAAATTATATTCTTGTTGAGAAGTCTTCAATTGACTATGAACAATAGAAAAATCTATATTCATATCAATGTAATATAACTCACCATTATCCGTTAAAATATATAACAAGCGATCCTTTTGTTCACAACCATCACTTTGATAAATTGTTTTAATTTTTTTACCTTCTGCTTCTTTCAAAGCAAACCCTGCCGTTTGTGCTGTTGGAAGAGTGTTTTTATTTCCAAGCATTATCATCAATTGTTCTTCTCTTCCAATATATAAATATACTACTTCTCTATTTAATTCATATAACACAGCATGACTTTTGATGCTTGTTTCAATTTTTTCAGCGAATTTTTCAGAGTCATCAACGTTATTTACCGGTTTTTTTTCTGCATTTGGTTTTTTAGTTGAACTTGAACTACTATTATAATCATTAACTCCATTTTTACCTATTTGTAATAACTTCAACGTTCCAAACATTACTAAAATAAATATAAATAACGCTATTAAAAACGATACTAATGGGCTACCTTGTTTTTCTTCTTTAGTTATTGGTTCTGCTTCCACAGTTGTATCAATTACAGGTGACTGTTGAATGGTCGGATTTATGTTTTCCGAAACAATTACTTCTTCTTGTAATTCTTCATTCAATGGAGTTTCTTGCACAGGAGTAGCTGGTATTATTTTTTCAGACAAATCAAAACCAAAAACATTATCATGTTCTTTTTCTTGCTCCATATTTTCAATAGGAAATTCATCAACAGTAGGAAGCGGATCAGAAAATTCAATTATTTCTTCTTTT
>CAYTSC010000029.1:6993-8673 GCA_964440475.1 uncultured Muribaculaceae bacterium | reverse complement strand
GTACAGGATCAGTTATTAGTAAATATACATTTGAAAAAGCGTTTATTAAGTCAATTATTGAATCAATAGAAGAAATCAATGAAGATCAAGAATTAAATGTTGAAAAAGAAGTCAAAATAAAAGAGATGACTATTGATGATTTCCTAGAAGATTTTAAATTGTAGAGTGTAAATATATAATCTAATTATTTAAAGTCCATTGACTTTTATAAAATATAGCAATATAATTTATATATAATAAATAAGGAGGAAAAGAAAAATGAAAAGAAATAAGAAAGGTTTTACATTAGTAGAATTATTAGTTGTAATCGTTGTCTTAGGTTTATTAATTGCATTAGCAATGCCAAGTATAATCGACGCAATGGACAATTCAGCAAAAAATGTATTTGCTAATCAAGTAATTGACTTTGTTAACAAAACAAAATCAAAATATGCCGATATGAGAATGGACGAAGGCGCTGCTGCACCAACATGTTATTTAGTTAAAGGTGCAAAAGAAGGCTCACAATATGAAGGTTATATTGAAATAACACAAGATGTTGAAACATCTGCAGATGTTGTAGGAAACATTTATGTTTATAACAAAGAATACCTAGCAACTGTAAATGGAACTGAAGAATTTTCAACTTTTGTTGAGAAAAAAGCTAAAGCTGTCGATACGATGCTTAAAAAAATGTCAGCAACTGACTTAACTTCAGCACAAGGAGTAGTTGCACCTACTGAGTGTGTACTTCTAACAACTGGAGAAAAACCAACGCCATAATATAAAAATAAAAAGCAAGTTAGTACTTGCTTTTTTACAATGAATATTAGAAAGGGAAAGAAATGAGACAGAGAGGTTTTACTTTAGTTGAACTTTTAGTAGTAATTGTAGTATTGGGTTTATTAATAGCGCTAGCAATGCCGACATTATTTAATGCATTAGATAGAGCAAAAAGAAATGTTTTTGCTGATCAACTTAAAATATTTTCAACTAAGGTTCTCAATAGATATTCTGATAATAAGATGCTTGAAGGTGCAGAAACTCCAATATGTTATGGAATCGATGGTATAAAAGAAGAAAAAACCTATAAAGGTTATGTAATCATTTCCCCAGAAGATAATAAAGTTGGAACAGTTCACATATATAACAAAGAATTTGCCTATCAAGGACCTGTTACTGATTTAATTGGTAAAGGTGGTGAAGCTATTTCAAAATTAACACAAGAAGAACACGCGACACAAAAAAATGAAATAGAGTCTTATTTTTCAAACCCTGATAATGGGTGTGTGGAGTATTACTATAAAAAATAACAAGTTTACACTTGTTTTTTTTTATGAGATAATTATGACTACGGTGGTGATAAAATGTTAATAATAGGTAGTCATGTTTCATTTGGTTCAAATCAACTTTTAGGTAGTGTTAAAGAAGCATTAAGCTATGGAGGGAATACTTTCATGATATATACCGGAGCGCCTCAAAATACACTTAGAAGTCCCATCAAAGATGATGTTACAAAAGAAGCTTTAAAATTGATGGAAGAAAATATGATAGATATTGAAAATGTTATTTGTCATGCTCCATATATAGTAAATTTAGCTAACCATGTTGGAACAGAAAAACATGATTTTAGTATTACTTTTTTAAAAGAGGAATTAAAAAGATGTAATCAATTGGGAGTAAAATATTTAGTTCTTCATC
>CAYTSC010000029.1:0-6983 GCA_964440475.1 uncultured Muribaculaceae bacterium | reverse complement strand
ATACTTGATAATAACTATGATGTAACAATTTTACTAGAGTCAATGGCCGGCAAGGGTAATGAATGCGGGACAACAATAGAAGAATTAAAGTTTTTATATGATAATGTTCTATATAAAAATAAAGTAGGATTTTGTTTAGATACTTGTCATATTAATGATGCGGGTTATGATATATTAGATTTTGATAAATATTTAGATGATTTTGATGAAGCTATAGGTATTGATAAAATAAAATGCTTACATGTAAATGATAGTAAAAATGATGTTGGTGGTAAAAAAGATCGTCACGATAATTTTGGTTTTGGTACTATAGGATTTGATAACTTAATAAATGCTGTATATAATGAAAGAATAAAAAACGTACCTAAAATATTAGAAACTCCATACATAGGAGAACATGATGAAGATAAAAATAGAATATATGCACCATATAAGTTTGAAATAGAAATGATCAAGAATAGAGAATTCGATCAAAATTTAAAAAATAAAATTAGAGCTTATTACCAAAAATAAAAGGTTTACAAGAGTAAATCTCTTTGGTATAATCTAGTGGGTTATTAAAGGAGGAGAGTAATATGGCAAAGAAAAATGAAAATCGTGAATTTATTGATATGGAATGTACTATTTGTAAAAGTCATATAATTCGTACACAAAAAAATAAAAAGAATACTCCTGATCGTTTAGAATTAAATAAATTTTGTCCTAAATGTCGTAAAAGTGTTCAATTCAAAGAAAAAAAATAATAAGGTGATTTAGATGAATGTCAATATTAATGATGTTAAAAATGGAATGACTGTAATAATTGAGGGTAATTTATGTAATATTGTGGAATTTCAACATGTTAAACCAGGTAAAGGCCCGGCATTTGTTCGTTTAAAAATGAAAAATCTAAGAACCGGATCGATTACCGAAGAAACTTTTAATACGAATATTAAAGTTGAAAGAGCTCATGTTGATAAAATGCCAATGCAATTTTTATATAATAATGGTGATGAATATGTCTTCATGAATACTGAAACTTATGAGCAATTAGAAATAAATAAAAATATAATTACTGATGAGATTAAGTATTTAAAAGAAGGTTTAGAACTAGAAATATCATATTATCAAGGTGAAGTCATAGGTGTTAGTTTGCCAGAGAAAGTTGAATATGAAATAGTTTCTACAGAACCAGCTGTTCGTGGCAATACAAGTGGTAATGCTATGAAAGATGCTGAAATAGAAACTGGTTTTATTGTAAAGGTTCCCTTATTTATTAATCAAGGTGAAAAAATAATAATTTCAACAAGAGACGGTAAATATAATAGTCGAGCATAAAAAAATGGATTAAATCCATTTTTTATTTTCTTATTGATTGAACTTCAGTATTGACTTGCTGAATATACTCTTGTATTTTTTCATTGTTTTCAATGAAATATAATCTCAATTGATCTTCAGTTGGTGTATATAAAACTGTTCCATCTTTAGCAAGAAGCGGAGATTGCAATTTATTCATATATGCTAAAGGCCCGGCAAGTTCAGCATCTCCATTATATAGTTTTTCAGCAACCTCTAATAAATTTTCACCATTTTTTAAAATATGGAAATTATGACCGGGAATTTGTTTGTCATTTAACTTTATTGCAATTAATAATCCTGGAGAAGGTATAATCAGTATATCTCCAGCTCTTATAAAATCAGGATTATCTATGTCATTATAATCCGCTATATCTTGGATAAATGAACTATCTAAGCCAACAGACTTACATATATTACTAAGATTATCATTTGGTTGAACTGTATAACTAATACTTTTTCCATATGTTTCATACATGATATCAGAAAAAGTTTTAACTTTACCTGAAATAGGCGCATTCACATAAGAATAATTAAAATGTTCTTCAGAAGGAGATGCGGCGATTCTTTGTTCATATGTATACTCGGGTTTACCTTCTAAATCAATATTTTTTTGTCTTTCTTTTTGTAATCTTTCCATTTCAGGTAAAGCAGTAATAAAACTAGCACCCAATATAAAACCAGCTGCAATCATACCGACAATTATTCTGTCTCCAAGTCCTTTTTTTTGAGCATCTTCAATTTTTTCTCTTAATGTTTTGTTTTTTTGATGTTTTGGTTCGTATTTCATATTCCCACAACCTTCTATAGAAATTATATCATTCAAGCATTTAATGTCAAAGCATCACGTCAAACAATTGACATTTTATTAACTATTTTAAAAAATATGTTATAATATTTTTAGGATGTGGTTATAGTGAAAATTACCAATAAATATCATTTTACGAGAACAAAAGATAATAAACAATTACCTAAGTATGTAAAAGATCATATATTTGAAGATGAAGAAGTATGGATTACATATACAACATTAAAGAATCATGGAGTATTCACTAGTAAAAAATTAATTCTATTCAATAATGAAATGAGTCTAAGACAAAAAAGAGAAATAATATCAATCCCATATGAAAGTATTACTTTGTTATCGGTTATTTATTATGAAAATAAAGCTGATTTAAAACTATTCTTAACTAATGGAGAATTAGTCACATTAAGAATAATTCGAATGTTACCAATTGATAAGATGCAATTAAGATATTTATATACATATATTCTAAAAATTATTAATAATCAAAAAATAACTAAAGAAGACATAGATAGATTATCAAATAAAGAATATAAAATGGAGGATTAGAAATGGATAAAAAAGATTTAGTAGAAGATTTAGAAGTAGTAGAAGAATTAAAACAAGAAAAAGAAATAGAAGAACCAGAAAAAGAAGAAAAACCAAAATCAGAAATAGTTAACGTGGCAAGTGCTGAAGAATTGATGAGTGAAAAAGAAAAGAAAAGATTAATGAGAAAAGAAAAAACATCAAGAGGAATATCAAATGTTTTCTCTAAAATATTCAGTATGGTATTTACTTTAGTGGTTGTAGCTTGGGTTATAGTTTGTTTAGTAGACTTTTTCCAAGTTCAAGGTAATAATGAACCATTATTTTGTATTTCTAATAAAACAGTTAAGTTGGATAAAGGCACGATAAAAAAATGTAATGGACTGGGTTATAAAGTACTTGGTTTTGATAAAGTAGAAGGATGTAATGTAAAGTTAGTATTTGGACCTTTCTGGTTAGAAGATAAATGTCCAATAGTAAAGAAATAAAAAAACTCCAATATGGAGTTTTTTATTTTGGCTATTTCAGTTTGTTTTTAATTTCTTCTGAATTACGATACATTTTATAAAATAGTATAAAGAATTCAAAAAGAAGTCTAACAAATAGAACGCCTAATATAAGTTTTTCAACAAATAAGCCGAAATCGACAGATATTAGTTCAAATGAAGATAAAACTATGTAAATTGTTAAACCAGCATATAGACCTTTTAGCAAGTATTCTGCAGTTAATAAATCAAAATTAAAAAAGTCATATAATTTAACCATGAAACCTTTTAAGTTTTTCTTTGTTCCTTTCGTTAAAAATAATGTAACTACAAGAATGCCGCCTACAATAGCAAGTACAGATGATATTATTTTCCAAGTTGAAGGTCCGCTACTTGCGTTTGCTGCAATAGATAATAAGTCTTCTATTCCCATATATACTCCTCCTATAATTTGATTATAAGTCAAAATCAGCTAAACTTCAATAATAATTTATAAACTATTAGAATCAACTGATTTTAAAAGAAAATAAATTGCTATGGACTTATATGTATGGTATAATTTTTATGGTGAGAATATGAATAGAATAGCGACTAAGGTTCTAATAATTGTCTATTTAACTATTGCAATTGCAATAACTATTCACCTGTTTATGTTTAATAGATTTAATACAACATCAATTGGAAATAGAATTGTTTTTTCCTCTAAAAATTTAAAGTCATTTAAAGATGGAAGTCTAGTGATCATAAGAAAAAATATTGATAATATTGAAGTTGGAGATGATATATTATTTTATAATGTTTATACAACTAAAGATAAAATATATAATGAAAAAGTTATCTCAAAAGAAAAAACTAACGAAAAAGAATATACTTTTGAAGTGGAAAATAATCGTTTTGTATCCAGCTCATATGTTTTAGGTAAAAATACAGATGCTAAAATTATTCCTTTTATAGGAAAAATAGTTATGTTTTTATCATCGACATTAGGTTATTTATTCTTTATCTTACTACCGATTTTATCTTTATTTGTTATTCAATTAAGACAAGTAATTAAGAAGTATAATTTATGGGGACTTTATGATTAAGTTAATTAAGAAAAATAAAATAATATTTTTTGTACTTTTAATTCTTGCAATTGGAATCGTAACCACTCTAGGAAGATTTGTTTATAATGAAGTGAAAAAGAATTTATTTACTACTAAAGATTTTTACTTTAATAGTGACAAATTAAGAGAAAAACAAGTTTTATATAGAATTGATAATTATAATGGAGTAGATGATTATAATATATTAATCAATATGAATAGTATAAAAAATAACTTAGTTATTGCTGATACTGATATTAATTATGATATTAGTATTGATTGTACAAATGCGAATTGTTCGGTATCCAAGGAAGAAGGAATTGTTTTAAAATCTACTGGACGAGATTATTTTACAGTTTCAATGAGTCCTTTAGGAACAATGAATAGTGGAGATTCAATGGTTGTTGAAGTAATTGCAAACTCAACAACACCATATAAGAAAGAATTAAGTGCTAAGTTTATGCTAGTAGTAGGTAACTATGGTTTGTCACATGAAATTAACGATGAAGTTAATAAAACTTATTTGGAAGTTAAAATAACAAATACATTAGATTACTATACCGTTCTAGAAACCTTTGATAATTATCAAATTGGTGATAAAATAGATATAGTAACATACATGGAATTATCAGAAGTTAATAAAACAAAATGTGCCTCAGCAATAGTAAATCTAGCTTTTGATCCTAATGTGATTTTATTTGATAATGCTAGTGGGGTTGATGGGCTAATTAGTCAAACAACAACAACGATAAATACTTATGATTATATAAATGGATTATCATTTAAAATAGAACCAGTTTCAAGTGCAATTGTTAGGTTTTATAAAAAGAACTCACAACTAAATTACACATATCCAATTGTTAATCCAACATCAATTGTAGCTGTTACATATAATACGTAAAAAGAATAGAAAGGAATATCTTATGAATTATAATATTATTACAGAATATTTTAATTTCTCTAAAACATGTGTAAATAATTATCTTAAAAAGATTTTGGGAAAATATTATGATCGAGAAATTGCTGATAAGTATATAAAAGTATATATGGATACTAGATATTATGGCAAATACTCAAAAGATAATATTCCTTTTTCAGATAATGTTAAAAACAACTTAGACTATATTTATAAATTACATGAACGAAGAGATCCAGAAAAGAAAATTAATTATGCTAATAAGGCCTTTGGCTTTATTTATTACTTTGATAATGTTATAGAGTGTGAATCTATTAATGAAATAATCGATCAAATTGAAGTGTTTCGTAAAGATGAATTAGGTATTAATAAGAGCAAAAAATTCAATACTGATTTATTCGAAATGGTCAAAGAAGATTTAATTAAAAAGAAAGAATATTTAGATACAATTAATAGTGAAAAATTTAACTTTGATTACGATGCAACTAATTTAGAAAATGTCTATGATATTAGAATTAATCAAAGTTTAAAATTTCCTGCTGTATATAATTCTGTTATGATTGATAAGGTTTTTAATTCCAGTGATCTAGCCCAAAGAAGAGCGAATATTGAGTTTTCTTTTGGTGCTTTAAAAGTGCTTAAGGATATTATTAGGGGAATATTTAACTTTGAATACTTAGTCCAATATCCTAGTGATATTAGCAATAAAAAAACATTGAATAAAAAATTATTTAGTATTTTGGATAATGATATGTTAAAAGATAGAGTGATAATCAAGATAGATTATGATGATTTCTTAAAAGAAAAAGAAAGTATATATGAAAGTATGCGTATAGGGTATAAATATGCAGTTATTTTAAATAATTCTTTTGAAGAAACAGAAAGTAACATTGCATTATTAACTGTCTTTAAATATATAATAGTTAATTCTAGTAATAAATATATTTTTGTTGATAATTATAGAAATGTAATATATTGGGAGAAGAGGTAACATGGAAACGTTTTTTAGGTTTTTATATGAAATGTTAGCGGCTTTCTTCGGTGGTTTAATCCATGTTTTTTCGGCTGTTGTTGCTTCATTTAAAATGACATTTAATTTTAAAAATTATATATCAATTATCAATCATTATAAAGGTGATTTCTCAGGACCAGAATGGGTTTTTGTTGGTCTAGTTATTTTAATTATGTTAGTAATTGTTGTTGGAGGTTTACTTTTAATAATCTTCTTAGTTAGAAAATATATGAGATTTAGAAAAACATTAGTCGATCAAGAAAGTTTATTAGAAGAAATAGCTGATTTAAATAAAAAAGTAGTAACAATGGCAAAAGAAAGAGAAAGCATTTTAGCAATGAAAGTTTCTCAACTGGGTTTAAAACCTGGTGAATCACCAACTGAGGAACCTGGAGAAGAAAAAGAAGAAATTAGTGATGATAACATTAGATTTTCTAAGTTACATGAAATTGACCTTCAATATGGTAATTATCAAATTCAAGATTATGGTAATGCTTTTACATTGCCAGAACTTGTTGATATGTTTAGAAACTTTGCCGCTAGTCAATTAAGATTATATTATCGTGAAGATATGATTAGGTTATTTATTGCAGCACTATCTTCAACAAAGTTAATAATTTTACAAGGTATATCTGGTACTGGTAAAACTTCACTTGCATATGCTTGGGGTAAGTTTTTAAGCAATGACTCTTGTGTTGCTTCCGTTCAACCTTCGTGGCGTGATCGTACAGAATTATTTGGTTATTTCAATGAGTTTACAAAGAAATTTAATGAAACAGATGTTTTAAGAGAAATATATTTAGCAGGCTATACAGAT
>CAYTSC010000028.1:0-9387 GCA_964440475.1 uncultured Muribaculaceae bacterium | reverse complement strand
GTTGCTTTTATTGGTTCAACAGGATCTGGCAAATCGACTTTAATTAGTTTGATTCCAAGAATATATGATGCTTCAAATGGAGAAGTATTAGTTAATGGAGTAAATGTAAAAGAGTATAAAAATGAATATTTAAACAATAAATTGGGTTATATACCTCAAAAAGCTATTTTATTTAAAGGTACGATTAGAAAAAATGTATCGTTTGGAAAAGTTGGCAGTGGAAAAGTTAAATTAAATAGTGTTAAAAAGGCAATAGAAATTGCTCAGAGTAAAAATTTTGTTGAAAAAATGAAAGGCAATTATAATGCGAAAATTTCTCAAGCGGGTATTAACTTATCTGGTGGTCAAAAACAAAGATTATCAATGGCAAGAGCAATAGCTAGAAATCCAGAAATATATATATTTGATGATTCATTTTCAGCATTGGATTTTAAAACTGATTATTCTTTAAGAAAGGGATTAAAGAAGTATGTTAATGATGCAACAATAATAATTGTTGCTCAAAGAATAGGAACGATTAAAGATGCAGATAAAATAGTTGTTTTAGATGAAGGAAGAGCAGTTGGAATAGGAACTCACGAAGAGTTGTTAAATAATTGTAAAGTTTACAAAGAGATTGCGTCATCTCAACTTTCTAGTGAGGAGTTAGCATATGAATAGAGGAAGAAAATCAATGCATGATCAAGTCAAAGCTAAAGACTTTAAAGCATCGTTTAAAAAATTAGTTAGTTATTCTAAAAAGTATATGCCTTTATTTTACATATCTTTAGTTTTATCGATGCTTTCTAGTATTTTATCTATTATTGGGCCTGATAAATTAAAGGAATTAACTGATGTTATAACAATTGGTTTAAGAAGTAATATAGATTTAAATAAAGTTAAAACAATAGCTTTTAACTTAACCATTCTTTATGTACTTAGTATTATATTTAATTATATTCAAGGGTTTATTATGGCTAGTGTTACTAATCGTTTTTCTAAACAAATGCGAGAAGAAATATCAAATAAAATAAATAGATTACCTTTATCATATTTTGATAAAACAAGTATAGGTGATGTATTATCAAGAGTAACAAATGATGTCGATACTATATCACAGTCAGTTAATCAGAGTATCGGTTACTTATTAGGTGCTTTAACTATGTTAATAGGTTCGATATTTATGATGTTTAAAACTAATTATATTTTAGCAATAACTGCAATTATATCATCATTAATAGGTTTTTTCTTAATGATGATTATCTTAAAAAGAAGTCAAAAATACTTCATGAGTGTTCAAAATGAATTGGGTAATATAAATGGTCATATTGAAGAAGTTTTCTCAGGACATAGTGTTGTTAAATTATATAATGGAGTAGAAGAAGTAGAAAATAAATTTGATTTAATAAATAAAAAATTATTAGTCAGCGCTCAAAAGAGTCAATTTTATTCTGGACTAATGCATCCAATTATGAGTTTTGTTGGTAACTTTGGTTATGTAAGTATATGTATTATAGGAGCAGTATTAACAATGAATAATACAATTTCTTTTGGAGTAATAATTGCATTTATGATGTATGTTCGTTTTTTTAATCAACCACTAACTCAAATAGGACAAAGTTTATCTTCTTTACAATCAACAGCCGCGGCTAGTGAAAGAGTATTTGAATTTTTAGATGAAAAAGAATTATCTTTTGAAGAAAAAGGTTTTATTAAATTAGATAGCGAAAAAGCTAAAGGAAATATAGAGTTTAAAAAAGTTAACTTTGGATATTTAAAAAATAAAAAAGTTATTAAAAATTTTAGTGTAAAGATAAAATCAGGTCAAAAGGTCGCTATTGTAGGACCAACAGGAGCGGGGAAGACAACAATTATTAACTTACTTATGAAGTTTTATGAAATAGATTCAGGAGATATATTAATCGATAATATATCATTGAAGAATATAAAAAGAGAAAATGTTCATGATTTATTTACAATGGTCTTACAAGATTCTTGGATCTTTGAAGGAACCATTAAAGAAAATATAATTTATAATAAAAAAAATATTACAGAAGAACAACTAGAACAAGTTTGTAGTTTTGTAGGATTAGACCATTTTATTAAAACATTACCAGATGGTTATAACTCTTTCTTAGGTGATAATGATACTTTATCAGTAGGTCAAAAACAATTGCTTACAATAGCTAGAGCTATGATTGAAGAAAAGCCTTTCTTAATATTCGATGAAGCTACATCAAGTGTTGATACTAGAACAGAAGGTCTAGTTCAAAAATCAATGGACAAATTAATGAAAAATAAAACCAGTTTTATAATTGCTCATCGTTTATCTACAATTAAAAATTCTGATTTAATATTAGTTATGAAAAATGGTGATATTGTTGAACAAGGTAATCATGATGAATTAATTAAATTAAATGGATATTATAATGAATTGTATAATTCTCAATTTCAAAGTATTGATTAAAATTATTAAACAATAAAAAACCATTTAGTTAACTAAACCCCTCGATAGTTAATAAATGGTATTTTTTTATAAACCTAATTTTTTTTCAGTAATATTAACTAAAACATTAACTAATACGGACATACTAAGTTCATTATATAGATTCAAAGCTTCGTTTTTATCAATTGCTTCTACTGATATTGGTCTATGATTTAAAACTTCTAAATATAGCATTGTTAAGAATTTAACATCCACATTTGAATTAATAAATTGACGAGCAATTAATTCGAAATTTTTTCTGACTGAAATTCTATTATCTGCTAATAAATCGTTTGGTCTTGGTTTATATAAACCATCATTGACATGAGGATAATAAGCATATCTGTCTACTGCGTCAATTATCTCGCTAATGCTTTTTAATTCTTCTTCGTTAACACTTTCTAAAATTTCCATTAATTTTTCATTTTCATATGTAGGAATATCTTTTATTAAGTTTTGTTTAATAATTATATCCTCATCAGTTACAATTTGATTTTCTCTTTCGTAAATAACCATATTAATAACCCCCTTCATGGCTGGATATAATACAATAAATTAATACAATTGTCAAATAGTATTTTTTTTACCTTGAAATGAGTTTCTTTTTTTCATTTCTTTATCAATATCATTTAATACTACAAACTTTTTTACTAACCAATGTGGTTCAATTAAATCATCTAATTTAGGATCACCTGTAATTCTATGGATTACAATTGATTTATCTAATCTTTCTAGCTGTTCGATTACAATATCGATATATTCATCTTTAGTCAAAAGATGAAAAGGATTATTCATATACATAGTTTCTAATTCAGTGTTACTTAGTATATGTAACATATGAATTTTTATTCCTTGAATATTTAATTTATTTAGATATTCAATCGTCTCAATCATCATCTCTTTAGTTTCATTAGGTAACCCATTTATTATGTGAACAACTACATTTATATTTCTCTGCCTTAATTTTTTTACCATATTTGTAAAATTGTTTAAATCATGACCTCTTTTAATTAGTTTTAATGTTTGATCATGCATTGATTGAAGACCGAGTTCTATAGTTAAATCAGTTTTATTATTTAATTTTGTTAAGTAATCTAAAACGTCATCTTCAATTGCATCACTTCTAGTAGATATACTAATACCAATTACATCCTCATAAGTTAATACTTCTTCATAATATTTTTTTAAAACTTCTAAAGGAGCATATGTATTAGTATTTGCTTGGAAATATGCAATATATTTTGCATTAGGCCATTTTTTATGTAACATAGTTTTTATATTATTAAACTGTTCTTTTAGACTATGATTTACATTACCAGCAAATTCTCCAGAACCGGTTTCTGAGCAATAGATACATCCTTTACCATTGATTTTATTTGGACAACTTAAATTAGTATTTAAACTCACTTTAAATACTTTTGAATTATATTTATCTTTATAGTAGTTATTTAGAGTGTAATATCGTTTGTTATCGTATTTATTATCGAACATATTTTCACCTAATTAATTATAACAAAAAGTTGCCTAAAAAGTCTAAAATATGGTAATATTATTAATAGAATATAGGAGTGGGTGGATTAATGGCTGGGTTTAGACAACACTTTAATATAGATCAATCTCAGGCAATATCTAAAGAAGCTGCTGTTTTTAAGGGCAGTAAGTATAGAATAACGATATTATCCGATATATTGATCCGAATTGAATATAATTCTCAAGGCCGTTTTGAAGATAGACCTACTGAATTTGCATGGAATAGAAACTTTGAAGTTCCATTAATGCAAGTAAATCAAGATGATAAATTTTTAAGTGTTTCCACTAAATATTTTCGCTTAGAATATGTTAAAGAAGCAAACCTTTATCCTAAAGGTGCGAAAGAGAGTAATTTAAAAATATATTTAACAAATACTGATAAAACATGGTATATAAATCATCCAGAGGCAAGAAACTTTTATGGCTCAGAAGTATCATTAGATGACGCTTCGGGTAAAACTCCTTTATTAAAAGGATTGTTTTCATCTGATGGTTTTGTATCTGTAGATGATTCTAAATCACTTATTTTTGATGAAACAGGAACATTAAATAGAAATCCAGATGAAAGAGTAGATATGTATGTTTTCTTTTATCGTAAAGACTTCGGTTATGCTTTGAGAGATTATTTTCAATTAACTGGAAAACCACCTATGATACCTAGGTATGCTTTAGGTGTGTGGTGGCATCGTAATATAGTATATGACGCGAATGCGATTGGAGATTTAATTGAAGATTTTAACCATTATAAAATACCTCTTTCTATTTTGCTGTTAGGAGAAAACTGGCATATTAGAAATGTTGGCAATTTAAAGAACTTAGTAACAGGTTTTTCATTTAATAGAGAATTATTTCCTAATCCTCAAGATTTTGTTAATTATTTACATAGTAAAAATGTTCGATTAGGATTAAGGATTGATCCATCCCAAGGAATAATGAATCATGAAGAACAATATAAGAACTTTATAACTGCAATTGGAATTAATAATTCAGAAGAAACTATTCCATTTAATATATTTGATGCTAATTTTTTAAATGCATATTTTAGTTCGATAATTGATCCATTACATAAAATAGGAGTAGATTTTTTCTTTATCGATTACTATAATAAATCTTCATTAGCGTCACTTAGAGCCTTAAATCATTATCACTATACTAATTTTAAACAAGATAAATCAAGAAGAGGAATGATCTTATCAAGAAATGGTTTAACTGCTTCTCATCGTTATCCAGTACTTTATTCTGGTCAAACATTAGTTAGTTGGAAGATGTTAAAGTTTTTACCATATTTTAACTCTAATGCATCTAATGTTGGTTTAGAATGGTGGAGTCATGATATTGGAGGATATAAAGATGGTATTGAGAATGGTGAATTATATATGCGTTATGTTCAACTTGGTACATTTAGTCCAATATTTAGATTTGCAGCTAAAGAAGGTAAATATTATAAAAGAGAACCTTGGAGTTGGGAAGTTAAAATAGAGTCTATAGTTAGAGAATATACACAATTAAGACACAGATTAATTCCGTATCTTTATTCAGAAACATATAAATATCACAAGACGGGATTGCCATTTATTCAACCTCTTTATTATCGTTATCCTGATACTTATGATGAACCGACATTTAGTAATGAGTATTATTTTGGAAGTGAATTATTCATCGCACCTATTACCAATATAGTAGATGATTTAATGAAAAGAGTAGTCGAAAGAATATTTATTCCAGAAGGAACTTGGTATGAATTTAAAAGTGGTAAAAAAATACCAGGTAATAAAAAATATGTATTATTCTATAAAGAAGAAGATTATCCAGTATTTGCTAAGGCTGGAGCGATTATACCAATGGCTATTTTAAATGAAAGTGATTTAAATAACACTAATAATCCAGAGTCATTAGAAATACATGTATTCCCAGGTCAAAATAATCTATATAAAATGTATGAAGATGATGGAATGAGTTCTAAATACCAAGATGGTGAATATTTAATTACAGAGATTAAATATAATTATAAAGCAAATAATTATACAGTTACAATTAGACCTACTGAAGGTAAAACATCAGTAGTTCCTGAAAAAAGAACTTATAAGGTTAGATTTAGAAATACTAAATTACCGCAGTATGTAAAAGTTAAAGTCGCTGATCAAGATGTTAATGTTCCACATTATATTGATTCAAAAGATTTTATTGTCGAAGTTCCATTTGTATCATCATCACAAACAATAATGATAAATTGTCATGGTAATGATATAGATATCGATGCTTTTAGGTTGATAAATGAAGATATCGATTCAATTATCAATGACTTATTAATTGAAACAAGTCTAAAAGAAAAAATTGCTTCAATACTATTTAGTTCAATGGATGTTCAAAAAAAGAGAATTGAAATTAGAAAACTAAAAAGAGAAGGGCTATCTCCATTGTTTGCAAAATTGTTCATAAGACTTCTTGAATACGTAGGAGACATATAGTATAATTAACGGAGAAAGAGAGGAATAAACATGTATCTAGTTATCTTCTTTCTCCTTTTTTTATTAACAATATTTCTCTTATTCTATTTATATGGCTTTATTAAGCTATTTAGAGGTAATTTTAGAAAGATGGCTGAATATAAAGTTTTGGTTAATCACTTTAAAATACCAGAAAATGTGTATAAAGATAAAACATTACTTTGGATAATTGCATTATCTAATTCGCTTATTATATCTAATACAGGAATGTTAATAATGATATTTGGAGTTGAAAACAATTGGAATTTTTTAATTTTATTTGGACTATTAGCGGGTCTTATCTTTTTAATATATGGAATAGTTGCTAAAATATTAAAAATGAAAAAATAATTAGTAAGGAGTGGGGTTATGAAAACATTATTGCCAGCAGATACATATACTGTAGTTAATAAAACAATTTTATCAGAAATAGATCGAAGAAATCTAATTAATTTATATGAACCTATAATAGGTGCCCACTCAGTTAGTCTTTATTTGACTTTATGGAATGATTTAGATAAAAGTGAACTGATTAGTCGAGACTATACTCATCATCACTTAATGGCTATTTTAAAGAGTGATTTAGACCTAATTAAAGTATCAAGAGAATCACTTGAAGCTGTTTCTTTAATAAGAACATATATTAAAGAAGGAGAAACTAATAATTATGTTTATGAGCTATATAGTCCTCTTACTGCTTATGATTTTTTTAATCATCCGATATTTAATATTGTTTTATATAATAATATTGGTAAAAATGAATATAATTATTTAAAAGAATACTATTCAAAAACAAATATTAATTTAGAAGGTTATGAAGAAATATCAAAAGAAATGAATAAAGTTTTTAAACCGAGTAGCAAAGAATTTAACAATACAGATGTTAAAAAAAGTGAGGTACTAGGAAATAACTTAAGTGATTTAATAGACTTTAATTTAATCATATCTTCATTACCGAAAAACACCTTAAATGAAAAAGCATTTAACAAAAGAACAAAAGAATTAATTAATTCATTGGCTTTTGTTTATGATTTAGATACATTAAAAATAACTGAATTAATTCGTAAAGTTTTAAATGAACATGGCTTAATCAATAAAGAAGAACTTCGTAAAGAAGCAAGAAAATATTATCAATATGTAAATGATGGTTCACTACCAACGCTTATTTATCGTACTCAACCAGAACATTTAAAAGCACCTTCGGGTGACACATCCAATCGTGGAAAAATGCTTTATGTTTTTGAAAATACCACTCCTTATGATTTCTTAAGAAGTAAATATAGAGGTAGTGTTCCAACAAATAGCGATCTTCGTCTACTTGAATATTTAGCGGTAGATTTAAACTTAAAACCTGCTGTTATTAATGTTTTAGTCGACTATGTTTTAAAGAGAAATAACAATCGTTTGACAAAAGCATATATTGAAACCATTGCTGGTCAATGGAAAAGAAGTGGTATAGAAACAGCTAATGAAGCAATGGAGTTAGCAGAAAAGCAACATAAAAAAAATGTTAAAAAATCTACTCCTCAAAAGTCAGAAAAAATACCAATTTGGTTTGATAAAGAAATTAAAAAAGAAGAAATAAGTAAAGAGGAACAAGATGAATTAGAAGACTTATTAAAAGAATTTAGGTGATTAAATGGAAAATGTAAAGATAGAATTAAGTAAATTAAATAAAGTTAAAAATATTAAATCATTATTAAGAAAAGAATATATCTTAGCTTGTAAAGATGAGGACTTCATTAAATTAATCAATAAATTAAAAATAAAAGAAGACGTTGCTTTAAGATATACATCTAAATTGCAAAATACAGTTAATGAATTAAATAACTGCAGTAAATGTAAAAATTTAGAGGAATGCAAAAACCCAGTAGAAGGATTTGTTGATTATCCAAAAGTGATCGATAATCGTTTAGAGTTTAGTTATCAAGCTTGTAAATATAAAGTAGAAGCAGATTCTAAAATAAATAGTAAAACTACTTATTATGAAATTCCCTATTTAATTAAACAAGCCAGAATGAAAGATATAGATGTTACTGATAAAAGTAGAGCAGAAGTAATTAAATGGTTAAAGAAATTTTATGATACATATCCAAAAAAACAAAACCAAAAAGGGTTATATTTACATGGTTCATTTGGGTCGGGTAAAACTTTTTTAATCGCATCTTTATTAAATGAATTAGCTTATAAAGACTATCAAGTAGTAATTGTATATTTACCAGACTTCTTACTTAGTTTAAAATCATTTGAAGATGATTTTCTAGATCGAATTAACGAAGTTAAAAGATGTGACCTATTACTATTGGATGATATAGGAGCTCAAGCAAACAGTGCTTGGAGTAGAGATGAAATATTGGGTTCAATATTACAATACCGTATGGATAATGAATTGCCTACCTTTTTAACATCTAATTATTCATTAGAAGAATTAGAACTTAAACTAGCAACCTCTAAAGGTCAAGAAGAGAAAGTAGCGGCTAGAAGAATAATTGAAAGAATAAAACAATTAACTGATAACTTAACAATGGTAAGTGAAAATAGAAGGAAATAAATATTGCTAAATAATTAAAAAAATGTTATGATTACTTAAATCGATGAACAAGAACAAGAATAATAATCATTACTTTATAGAGACTTAGTGGATGGTGAAAACTAAGAAGTAACTTATTATTTACTATCTTGGAAGAGGATTAATAAATCCCGGTGAAGAACCGTTATCTAAATAAAGTAAAATAAAGGATGGTACCGTTCTTAATGAACTCCTGTGTATTATCTTTTTTTATTTGAAGGATGTAATATGGAAACAAAAGAAGACATAATGAACCAATTAAAATTATTGAGATTTGAAGAACGATTATTTAGATTAAAAAGATCTAATGATCAAAAATATGCTATAGAATTAGATAA
>CAYTSC010000027.1:0-9415 GCA_964440475.1 uncultured Muribaculaceae bacterium | reverse complement strand
CAAATAGAATATTTGAAATTGAATCATTTGATATTCAAGTAGTTTCTCGTGGAGGATTAGAAATATCTGCCGATGGAGTTGACTGGAAAGGCGTATTAGGAATCATTGATTTTATAGATGCTGATTCATCATATCCAACTAATTTAAATCAAATACCTGGTTCTGTTAAACCAGTTTCAACGACGGGGGAAGTAGAAAATGGTTTAATGAAGTTATATTATGGAGATGTAAATACTAGAGAACAGGGAAATCAATATCTTTATGCAGTTAGAAGTTTAGAAGAAAAAGGTATTGGCGGTTCAACTGAAGGACACTTTGTAACTTTTGATGTTTTTTTAAAGTCGTTTTATAAAAGAAAGGTTGCTATAGGTTCAGAATCGGGAGTTAAATATATAGAAGGAAATACTTCTGGTATTGAAAATGCCTTTAGATTAGGATTTTTAAATCAAGGTATTGTTTCTGATGAGACTCCAGCTAAACAAATTCAAGGATTAAGCGGTGCAAATAAGTCGTATATATGGGAAATAAATTACGATGTACATATGCCAACAGCAGTTGAACATGCTAAAAACTTATATAACATTGATACTAGAGAAACAGGGGCATCTAGATTAAACTATTATGGAATTAATAAAGAAATACCAATAAATTCAAACGTTAGAGTTAGTGAAGCAGATGTTAAAAATCATCCAGAGCTATTTAGTTTAGTAACACCAGATATAGCTACTAGGAAAAATAATACTGAAGATCAATTTCTTTTTGATATTGAACCAGGTATTACAAAAATAAGGGTTTATGTTTGGATAGAAGGACAAGATGTCGATTGTGAAAATGGTTCTTCACAAGGAAAATTAGAAATAAATTTACAGTTTATAGCAGAATGAGTAGAAAGGAGTACTAATGAAAAAAAAGAAAGAAATTAGAAATATCTATATTAATATTTTTATTGTATCTTTTTTAATGTTAGTAACTCTAATATTCTTTTTTATTATGGCTTTTACTAAGGGAGATTTGAACACACCGATTATTATTGATATTGATCAAGATTCAAGTGGTATAAGTGGTGACACTGTTACTGTTGATGATAAGGTTAGGGACTATTATTATTATAAAGGTTTAAATTATACAGAACCACAAAATCTTAGTTTACCGAGTGGAGATGATCAAAATATTTATCCAGATAGTAAATTACTAGACATTAATATTACATATCAATCCAATGATGTTAATAACAATTTAGATGGTTATGTTTCTTTATCGGAAAGACAAAAAAAATATATTTATCGTAAATATATTCCAATTAATGATAATGGGACTACATCTTTAGATGATGATTATGTATTAATTGAGTTAATAGAAAATCCATTTACTGATAGACCAACAGATCGAGGATTTAATGGATGGTATACAAATTATTTAGGTGTTAATTTGATATATGATAATTTGTATTATATTCGTTATGCTAAAGTCCCCGTTACTTATCAAGATGGCTTTCCAAATAAAATTAATATAGAGTTTAATGCCTCTTGGACTCATGCATCTGTTGCATACTTAAATAATAATTGGGCAACTGCATTTAACGAATTAAAGGATAAGCAAATGCAAGAAATTACAGTATATCATACACAAGTTATATATCCTGATTTATCTGGTTATTATAAAGAAAGAGCATTATCTTGGAGACAAAGTTGTGCCTATCTTTATGATGTGAATGGTAACGAATAATGAGCCATATAGTCCTGATAATAACTATTACGAATTAATAAATAGCTATATGTATTATGTAAATCCGAGTAATCTTCCTCCACCAGAATATATTTCAGAATATGTTAATGGATTTGATGAAAACTATAATATGAGTACATATTATAGACAAATAAATATTCCTAGGTATAGTTCAATTGCTGGTTATTATGATCTTTATGGAAACGTTCAAAGTGGAAATTGTAATTCAACTTATGGTTGTATTGTTTATGAATTAATAAATTATTATAAAACTGATAACACTGAAGAGAAAATTGATCCCAATCAAACTTATTATTATTTAGCGACTAGAGATACTAATATTATTGTCGCAAATAATTATACTGGAGGAGCATGGAGTTCTTCTCAAAATAAACCTTTTACATTAACAGGGACTCATAATGGAACAAATTACAATACTTATTGGTATCCCAATACATATATTTATGCATATAATGATACTAATATTGAGAATATACAAATAAGAGGTTCTACAACAAGAAATACATCGGCAATGACTAATAGCAGAACTTCAACTGGTTTTTTTTATGCTAGGTGGAATAACGTTAGAATAGGTAGGGGAATTACTCAATACTCATCTAATTTAACAACATTTCCGGGGGTTATTGGAGGAACAAACTCAACATATGGCAATTCAAACAATATTGCAAGATATAGAATAATTATAGAATCCGGAGTATATAATACTTTATCAATTGGTAATGGCTCAACTGGAACTGGAACAACATATCTTGAGGGGCGCGCAATATACGGGAGTGATTATGATAGAGTAACTGGGAATAATTCTAATTTAGAAATATATTATTGTGCATCAGGAACATGGGGTGGTTCAGTTTATTCTTCTTCACTAAGTAGTAGAATTCTTGATTTAACTGTTAAAAGCGGTGAATTTGGAAAAAGTAGATATGATTATACAACTGGTATTTACGTGGGTGGTAGACAAGGTGGCGCTCATAACGGTTTAAGAGCAGCCAAAATTGAAGGAGGTTGGATTTATAACTTAATAGGTGGTCCACTTTCTAGTACCTCTATGCAAAATATTAATGATTCTCATATTTCTGTGGTTGGTGGTGAAGTGGATATTATCATTGGTGGAGCAGGGTCATCTGCTACTAATGGTAATCGCATTGTTCAAGTAACGGGAGGCACGATTAATTATAGTGTTTTTGGTGGTTCAAATGGATACAATGTAACTAGTGGTGGTACAGTTATTGGAAGTTCTTTAATATATATTGGCGGAATAGCAAATATAGGTAATCAAAGCTTAATTGATAATAATCAAAATTTATTCGGATCAGAAGCAGGATCTGTATTTGGTATAGGTAATGGCCGAAGAGGATATCCAACAATTGGTTCATCAAGTAATTCAAATATTATCATTGCTGATCATGCTTCAGTGAACAATAGTGTTTATGGTGGAGGAAACTTTAGTGCAGTTGGTATTTCATCTGGTGAATCAACTACTGATACAAATATTAAAATGTTGGGCGGGGTAATTAAAGGTTCTTTATATGGTGCAGGAAATAATAATGGTTCTGGTAACTCATCTGTAAAAGCGACAATAAATATTACAACACTTGCAGGAGAAATTAGAGGTTCTTTATATGGTGGAAGTAACGAACTAGGAACAGTATTTGGTGATGTAAACTTAAATGTAGTTGGCGGTTCTTTTTTAGATTCAATTTATGGTGGCGGCAAAGGTGGGTATGAAAATGCTTCTAATGTCGGAACTTATGTTCGGGATAAAATCGATATTACAATTGGTAGTTCAACTTCAATTCCAATCATAACAAATAACGTTTATGGAGGAAGTGCTTATGGCACTATTAACTCCAATATTCAAAACCCAACTTTATCGACAAATGGCATAACAATGACAATTAATAACGCTCAAGTATCAGGATCAGTTTTTGGTGGTAGTAAAGGAGCAATTGGTTATAATCCTTTTGTTGCTGGAAATGTTTTAATTACAGTTAATGATGGTAATATTCCTAATTTATTTGGAGGAAACGATATTGCAGGTACTATGAGAGGAAACTCAACAATTCATCTAAATGGTGGAATAGTTACAAATGTATATGGTGGTGGAAATCAAGTTTCGGGAAATGATACATTTATTTATTTAGATGGAACAACTTCTGAAAATATTTTTGGTGGATCAAATCAAAGCGGTAATGTTAGTAACTCAAATATTGCTTTGACAAGTGGTACTGCTAATAATGTATATGGTGGAAATAATATAGGTGGTTCGACCAATACATCAAATGTAACTGTTGTAGGTGGTACTTTAACAAATGTTTATGGAGGCGGAAAATTAGCTGATACTAACAGAACAAATGTTACTTTAACTTCAGGCACTGCACCAAATGTATATGGTGGTGGAGAAAGTGCTAATGTAATAACGAGTTCAAATATAATTGCTAATGGGACTACAGTAACCAATCTTTTTGGTGGATCAAATCAAAGTGGTAATGTTCCGGTATCTAATATTAATATTAATTCAGGAACCATTACCAATGCATATGGTGGAAATAATGCTGGAGGTAAAACTTTAGTAACTAATGTAACTACAAATGGTGGAAGTATTAATTATCTTTATGGAGGCGGAAAATTAGCTGATTCTGATACTACAAATATTATTGTCAATGATAATTCAAATATTACAAATGTTTATGGAGGCGGAGAAAATGCTTCAATTACAAATCAAACGGAAATTGATTTAAATGGTGGAATAATTACTACAGTTTTCGGTGGATCAAATTACAGTGGTAATGTGCCTTCTTCAAACATTAATTTAAATGGATCTAATGTAACAACTATTTTTGGTGGAAATAACGCAGGTGGTAGTACAGTAAATACTAATATTGTAGTTAATACAGGAAAAGTAGAAACAATTTATGGTGGTGGAAATCAAGCTGATTCAACAAAGAGTATCGTTACAATTAACAATTCATTATCAAAAATAAATAATATATATGGTGGTGGAAACGTTGCTTCTGTTGCTGATACAAATATTAATATTAATAATGGAAATATTGGTGTTATTTATGGTGGATCAAATCAAAGTGGTATAGTTAATGAAAGTAAAATCAGTGTTTTAAATACACCGATAATTGATTATATATATGGTGGAAATAACGCAGGTGGAACTACTATAAATTCTAATATTATAACAACTGGAGGTACTATTAATAATGATATATATGGCGGTGGAAATCAGGCAGATGTAACTGGCAATACTAATTTAAGTATTAAAAATACCACAATTACAAAAGAAATTTATGGTGGTGGAAAAGACGGTTTAGTATCTGGAAATACAAATGTTTTTATTTCTAATTCTGATATTGGTGAAAGTGTTTATGCTGGAGGTAAAGGTGCGACTGCTATTGTTATAAATAATACTACATTAAACATTGAAGATAATACGAAAGTTGGATCTCATGTTTTTGGAGGAGGAAATGCTGCAGCTACAGGAACAAGTGTAATTAATAATTCTATGGGAATTGTAAATATTGCAGGTGCAGAAATAGATGGTAATGTCTATGGAGGAGCTAATACATCAGTTGTCTATGGTGAGGTTGAATTAAATATAGGTAAAATACCATCTTTAATAAACAGTGCTATAACAATTGGTGGCACAGTATTTGGTGGTGGAGAAGCAAATGCATCTGGTGATGAAAACTATGACTTCTCATTTATAAGTGTTACTAAAGGAATATTAATAAATATTAAAGATGATCAAACAAATAATATTATTATTGAAGGATCTATATTTGGCAGTGGAAACGCTTCATCAACAACAGGATATAGTTATATAAATCTATCTGATTATGGAACATCTAGTAATCATAAGAAAAACATTTCGATTCAAAGAGCTGATCGAGTTGTAATGGACAATTCTGTAATTGAATTATTTGGTGCTACGGATCGTACTAATGAATATTCAAATGTTTTATTCTCATTCAGTAGAGTAAAAGAATTAAAATTAAAAAATAATTCAACAATTTATTTAGAAACAGGAACAAATCTTTTAGAAAAATTTAGTAGTTTAGTCGATATCGATGGGGTGGAAACTAAGGCATCAGTATTTATTGCAGATGGAGTAGTAACCAAAAATGTCGATAATCGTGTTTATGCATTAGAAGGAAAAAATATAAATATAGCTCAAAATGAAGCTGTCACAGCATATGGTCCAGTTACTGGAATGACATTCTTTGGAATGTATATGCGAAGTGTAGATGGTGTTGTTTCAGAAGCATATTATTCAAAAAATTATAATCAAGGAGATACAGTTTTACCTGGAGAATTTTATATGTTTTCAAGTGGATCATATGTTTTAGGTTACCATGCACCAAATCACGATATTGAAGTAGATGGCTTTTATTCAAACTATGAACAGGGTGAAGCAACTGGAATAATAGATGTCAAATATATAGATCCTACTCCAGAAGATTCAAATTATTATATGTGGGTAATCGGTGAAGCAGTACAATCATATGATGTTGATTTAATCGCATCTAAATTTTCAACTCTTGGAACATATGAATTATCTTTAATTAATTCGCCTGATCCAAATACAATGTTTACACTATTAGGAGCTAATTATAATCATTTAGATTCAATGATAGAACTAGTTGATAAAAATGATATACCAAGAATTTCTTTAGATGGAACTGCTGATACTAAGATGGCATTAGTGTTAAGAAGTAGTAATACTGGTTGGATTACAGTTGGTGAAACAGCCTTTATCACTAATGAATTAAGTCCAATTGTTGGAACAAAAGATTATTTAGCTGAAAACTCTTCTGTTGTACCAACATTCTTATTTAACTTGTATCATTCTAAAAATTTACAAACTGCGGGAACAGTAGGTACAGTAGTTATATCTTTACTTGCAATTACTCCTATAGATGATTTAACTAATGATGTAAAAAGGGTGAATATTAATGTTAATATTACAAGAGAATTGTATAGTACTAATGAATATGAAGGTGGAATGACATCAGGAGAAGAACACAATTTCTTTGTTTCAACACAAACAAACATTACTGATAAATCAAAATTAAGTGCTTATTATTCATTATATATTGAAAAAGATGAGACTATATATAAAACAGGTTATCATCGTACTTTAGTTTCTACATATGTTTTACCAGAAAATACTAAAATTACAATGATTGATTTCTCAACACCTACACCAATTTATTACTATTATGTTGTAAGTGCCGCAGATGTAGTCGAGGCAACTAATGAGTTTAACACTCATAATGAAGCTTCATATAAATTATCTAAATTTGTTAAGATGGGTTCAACATCTCCTAATAATAACTTTGATGATGATTTACAAAATACACTTTATTATAATGAAACAGAAGGTTTTGCCAGTGAAGAATTTATATTTATTGTCGACTTTGAAGATTCTAATTTTACTGCTAATCAATTAAATAATACATTGATAATTGAACTAAGAAATTCTGATGAACAAACAATGATAGGCGTTTTAGGTATTAATTATGCGAATTTAACATATAATTTATATCATAATAAAGATGCTCAAATAGCTCTAGTGGCTAATTTAAGTAAACCTAATTTATATATTGGAGAAACTACAAATTTAATTGTTAACACAAATTTTGTCCAACAAATAGTTAACGGAGTAGCAATTCATGACACACCATATTACTATAAAAAACTAGGTTTAAAATTAACTATATTTGATGAAGATGGTAATCAATTGAACTCAGCTAGCTTATTAGGAGTAAACTTTAGTGTTAATGGTAATGTTTATTATCCGAGAATGGATGGAGTAGTTAGAATGAATATCGCTCCAAAAGTAGCCAATGTATCATCAAAAATAATAATCAATACGAAAAATGCTAATATTCCTTCCGGAACATATACAATAAAAATAGAATCATTTGGTTCAGTTGATGGAATATATTTTGGTAATTTATCATCAGATACTAAAACAGTAACTTTAAATGTTTTAAATAATATTTATGGATTAAGATCCACACTAAATGAAAAATTAAAGACAATAGATAAAAATACAGGACACACAATGAACGATAACAATGCATTAGTATTTAATCTTAAATATGCATCTGGACTTGCTAATCCTAATCTTCGTCTATCTTTGAAAAGAAGAACATATGATGAAGTATATGCATTAACTTATGAAGATGTGGATATATCTGATTATATTACTCATACATATAGTTCAATAGGCGAAGAGGATAAATACGAGTATTTATTAACGAATAATCTATTAGAAGATTTTACTATATTCTTGTATTTAAAAGATAATTTAAAAACTGGTACATATCGAGTGACATTTTCATTATATGATAATAATAGTTATATAGGAGAAGTATATAACTACATAATAATAAGGTAGGGTGAAGACATGGAAGGATTAGATTTAGTAAATATAAGCACTGAAGAATTAATAGAAATATATAAATTAATAGATGAATTTTTAAAAAAAGTAGATAAAGATATTAAATCTCTAGAGGTAAAGTTAAATGAAAAATAAAGTAATAGATCGTATTTCCGTTTCAAATGAAGTATTAAACGCTTTACCTAAAAATAATGTTTCAAATACAGAAAAATATATTAAAGAAGCCAATAAAATATATGCTAGTTACAATAAAGTAATGATTCAAATAATAGCTGAAATGCAACAAAGAAACAAAATAATTGATGATAATATTAAAGAAGAAATAACTGAGATTGAAGATATAAGTGCTTATATAGAGGAATTAAGTATATTTAACCCTTTAACTGAGCCATATGAAAAACTTCATTTAGATGAGTTGACTCATTATTTAAAACCAGAATACGATAGAGAATTAAGTGAAATAAATGAATATTTAATAGAAATAATAAAAATATTTAAATTAGTTGGATGCCAACTAACTAAAGAAGATTTTTATTATGGAAATGTAGAACAATTGTATATGGAAACATTATTGGACTATGAAAAATATTCATATCTAAAATCTAAAGAAGTATTTGAAAGATATTATTGGGAAAGTCCTAATTTAATAGGTAATATATATTTAAATATCCGTTCATTATATTATAAGAAAAAAGAGTACTTTTATCGATATATTAAAGAATATCAAATGTTTAAAAAAACTAAATATTCTGATATCTTAACTAAATATCAAGAAACATTTAAGACGAATAAATTAAAAGAAGATACTAGTTCTAGAAATTATTTAGATAAATTTATTAATGGAGACTTAAGCATTAGTGATTATACAGAAAAAAACATTAATAATCTTCAAGAATTAATATTTAATAGTAATCCAGATTATATAACTATAAATAATTTAAATAAGACTTTAGAAGAATATCAAATTTATTTAAAATATATTAAAATACTAACAATTATTAAAGAAAAATATGATGAAATAAAAGATAAAAAAATAAATAGTAGTGGCAAATTAAAAGAGATAATAAAACTAGATAATATTATTTATAAATTAAAGAAAAAAGAAAAAGATTTTTCTAAACATATAGAAAAAATACAACAATTGTATAATGAATATGACGAATTATATTATCAAGAAAAACTAAAAAAATTTTTAAATAAAAATTCTAAATATGATGATGTAGTATTTTTCTTAATTTCATTTTATAAATA
>CAYTSC010000026.1:0-10037 GCA_964440475.1 uncultured Muribaculaceae bacterium | reverse complement strand
GTAGCTGTAGCGGTCTTGCTAGTTTAGACCTAAGCAATTTCAATACAAGCAGTGTAACCAATATGTCCTATATGTTTCAAGGCTGTAGCAGTCTAGTAAGTGTAGATTTAAGCAATTTTAATACAATTAATGTTACTAATATGCGACAAATGTTTCAAGGTTGTAGCAGTCTGTCAAGTGTAGATTTAAGCAATTTTACTACAAGCAGTGTAACTAATATTCAATCTATGTTTTATGGCTGTAGCGGTCTCACTAATCTAAACCTACGTAATGCAACATTCACCTTAGTAACATTACATACAAATATGTTTTATAATATAACCTCAGGAATAAATATAATAGTAAAAGATGTAGATGCTCAAACATTTATTAATGCTAGATTAACAGATGATAATAAAACCGGTAATGTAACAATCTATGTACCATAGTCATTAAAGATAACTATTGTTATCTTTTTTTGTAAATTAATTGTTAATTGGTTGTAATCTAATAATAATTTACATAGTATTATATCAAAACTATCTTTTTTAATGTATAATAAATATAGAAAAGGTGATTTCATGAAAGTACTTATAAGTGCAGGTGGAACAGGTGGACACATTTATCCTGCCTTAGCGATCATCGATAAATTAAAGGAAGAAGAACATTCTTTGGAACTATTATATATTGGTACTCATAATAGGATGGAGAACGATATTATACCCAAGTTAAATATTCCATATATTGCTTTAGAAATATATGGTTATAATAAAAAACAAGTATTTAAAAATATAAAAAATATATTTTTGATCATATCAGCTTATCGAAAATGTTTGAAAATAATGAAAGATTTTAAACCAGATATTGTTATCGGAGTAGGGGGCTATGTTACTTTTCCTGTTATTAAGGCAGCAAAAAAATTGGGTATTAAAACGTTTTTACATGAACAAAATTCAATACCTGGTAAGGCAAATGTTGCTGTATCAAAATATGCTGATGTAATAGGAGTTTCTTTTAGAGAAACAATTCCATATTTTAAAAATGCAAAAAGAGTAGAAGTAACTGGAAATCCATGTGGAGAAAGGGCACTTCGTTTTAAACCAATAACTAAATCCAAACTAGAACTTAGTAATACAAAAAAATTAGTAGTAATAGTTTCTGGTAGTTTAGGAAGTCAAACTATTCATAAAAAAATGAAAGAATATTTACAAGCAATTGAACAAGAAAAATATGAAGTTTTATATATAACAGGTAAAGATTATTATGAAGAGTTTATTAAGGATGAAGAGTTTCCTAATAATGTTAAAGTCATACCTTATATTGATGAATTTGGTTCTTTATTAAAGAAAACAGACCTCTTAGTGACTAGAGCAGGTGCAAGTACTATAAGTGAAATATTAGCCTTAGAATTGCCTTCTATATTAATTCCTAGCCCTTATGTTGCGAATAATCATCAATATTATAATGCTTTAGAAATAGTAAATAACAATGCAGGTGTTTTGATTACTGAAGATGATTTAGATAAAGATAAATTAAACCAAGAAATAAATAATATATTGTATGATTCAAAGAGATATAAAGAAATAAAAATGAATTTAAAAAACTTAGGTGGTAAAAATAGCAGTAAAACAATTTATGCTATTATAAAGGAGTTAATAAAATGAAGGATTTAGATAAATATGGAGATATTTTATTTGATGTTTCCTTAAAAAATTATACTAGTTATAAAATAGGTGGTTTAGCTAAGACAATGGTATTAGTTAAAGATGTGAATAATTTAATTGACTTAATAAAGTATTTAGATAAAGAAAATATTAAATATTTTATTTTGGGAACTGGATCAAATATTATTATTCCAAGTAAAGATTATGACGGAGTAATAATTAAATTAGATAATCTAGATAATTTAGATATAAAAGGAAACAAAGTAATTGTAGGTGCTGGATATTATTTGCCTAAGTTAGTTAAGCAAACCATTGAGCATGGCTTAAAAGGATTAGAATGGGCTTTGGGTATTCCCTCATCAGTTGGAGGAGCGGTCATCGGTAATGCTGGAGCTTATTTATCATGCACATTTGACTTTATTAAATCAGTTAAGATATTAGATGAAAATTATGAAATAAAAACATTATTAAAAAAAGACATTGAATATAGTTATCGTCATACTATGTTTAAAAATAATAAAAAAATAATTATTTTAGAGGCAACTTTAGAATTAAGTCGTGGTAATTATGATGCTTCAATGGCAATTATCGAAGATCGTATGAAAAGAAGATTAGAAAGTCAACCACTTGAATATCCATCTGCAGGATCAGTATTTCGTAATCCAGAAGGTTTATATGCAGGTAAGTTAATCGAAGATTTAGGATTAAAAGGATATATTGTCGGTGATGCTCAAATAAGTGAAAAACATGCTAACTTTATCATTAATTTAGGTGAAGCAACAGGTGAAGATATTGTAAAATTGATAACTGAAATCAAAGAAAAAGTGAAAGAAAGACATGATTTAGATTTAATTTTAGAACAAGAAATAATTAAGTGGTGATAATGTGACCAAAGAAAAAGAAAATAAAAAATCAAGGAAGAAAATTAATTTTAGAAGGACAATAATATTCTTACTATTTTTGTATGTTTTATATGCAGTTATTTCTTCTTTAATTAAATTACCGATTAAACACATATTTATTACAGGTAATAAATTAGTAAGTGATAATGAAATAATAATTGCTGCTAAAATAAAAAATTATCCTCCAATAATAAAAATAAATAAAAAGAACATGATTAAAAATATAATTAAAAATGAGCTGATAAAATCTGCAAATATAACTAAAAAAATCAATGGAACTTTGGAGATAACTATTATTGAGAATAAACCTTTGTATATTAATAAAAATACTGATGAAGTTGTTTTGGATAATGGTAAAAAAGTTTCTTTTAAAAACTTGATTCCATTACCAATACTAATTAATTATATACCTGATAATATTTATAAGGATTTTATTAATAATTATTCCAAAATAGATGACTCTATTATTGAAAATATAAATAGCATTGAATATAAACCAGACTATAATGAAAAAGGAGAAGTCATCGATGAAAAAACATTTTCTTTAGTGATGAATGATGGTAATAAAATAATCAGCAATACTAATCGACTTGAAAATTTAAATTATTATTTCGAAATGTTAACTGGTATTGAATCAAAATATCAAGGAAAAAAAGGTACTATATACTTAGATTCTGCTGATCCTGAAACATTTCCATTTATAGTTGATGGAGATAATAATGCTGAAAAATAAGGTTCTTTTGCATAGTTGTTGCGGTCCTTGTTCAACAATAGTTATTGAAACATTGAGTAAAAATTATGATGTAACGATTTTTTATTACAATCCAAATATTGAACCGGATATAGAATATGAAAAAAGAAAAAACGAACAAATCAAATTTATAAATGAATATAATCCTAATATTAAGATAATATTAGGAGATTATGAAAACATTTTATATCATCAATCAATAACTGATTATGAATCATATTCTGAAGGAAGTATTAGATGTTATGAATGTTATAAATTAAGATTAGAAAAAACAGCTGAGTATGCTTTTAATAATGGTTATGATGCATTCGAAACAACATTAAGCGTCAGTCCATATAAAAATAGTAATTGGTTATTAGAAATAGGTAGAAATTTATCTAATAAATATAAAATAACATATTTAGAAGGAAATTATAAAAAAGAAGATGGTTATAAAAAAAGTATAGAACTAGCTAAAAAGTATAATTTATATCGTCAGGATTATTGTGGATGTTTAAAATCACGTAATAATGACTTGTAACTTACTAATAAAATATGATAAAATTACAGGTAGTAAAGTAGGATGGAAATATGAAATCATTTGGAGAATTATTTACTAAGCAAGCAATTGTATTTGCAGTACTAATATTAAGTATTGTAGCTATTACAATGTTTTCTTCGTATGCTTTTTATTTGAAAATAGATCCTCAAGAAGTGGCTAAATCATTTGAAACACAAAATTTAAGAGTTTCATACTCAGATAATGGTTATGATTCCCAAATAAATATGGAAAAGTTAATACCTATGAGCGATTTGGAATCTAAAGAGAAAAAACAAAGTGTTTTAACTATATTTAACAAAGGAAATGAAGTAGTTCGTTATCAAGTGTTTTTGGTTAATACAAGTGTAGAAGAAAATTATGTAACAGATAATATAGATAATAATAAGTTATTACCAAGAAACCATCTTCGTTATCAAGTTGATAAAGGAGAATACATGGAGTTAGGTAGTAGTGAAATTCCTATTTACACAGGCTCTATAAAGCCGAATACTAATTTAGCAGATACTATTAGTATTCGTATTTGGGTTGAAGAAAATTTGCCTTCTACATACAAAGATAATAAGGTTCACATGAAATTTGTTGTAAAAGAAATGAAAAAAAATCAATATGGAGAAGAAGATACATTAATAAATAAATTAATATCTAAAGAAGGTAAAGAAGAAACAATTAAACTAAATCAACCGAGTTCATTTAATTTAGCTGCAATAGAAACAGAAAAAGTATTATTTTTTGATAGTGAATCAAATAATTATTATTATCGCTCAGGTGCAATAAATAATAATATCGTATTTGGTAATGATGATGTTAATGAATTATCATGGAAGATTGTCAGTTTTAATGTTAATGGATCTGTTAAAATGGTTTTAAATGATACTAATTTAAGTCATAATTTAAAATCAAACTATAATAATGCTTTACCAGTATTAAATGATTGGTATAGTTTAGTTTTTGGTAAAAAAACAATTAAAAAACACATATTAGAAAGTAATTATTGTCTCTATAGCAATATTGAAGACTATATACCTAGTTTTAATTGTAGTGATGAAACAAAGGTAGTTACTTCTAAAATTGGTTTATTAACGGCTGATGAATATATGTTCTTTGGAGCAACATTAAATCATCGAAATAGTTTTTATTATTTATCATCTAATTATGATTGTATAACTATGAGTCTAAAGGATGAAACAACTAACTATGTCATTAAAAATAATGCTATTACTTCATCTAATAATAGTGAAGAATTATATTTAAGACCTGTTATTATAATCGATGGTAAATTAAACGTTAAGTCTGGAGATGGAAGTATTTCTAATCCTTATTATTTAGAAATGTTAGAGGATTAAGATGAGAAAAACTATTGCTAGTATCGATTTTGGAAGTGATACGATAAAAATCGTTGTTGCTGAAATATATAAAAATAGAACTCATGTCCTAGCGGCAACTAGTGTTAAAAGTAATGGGATAAAAAAGGGATTAATAGTAAATTCTATCGAAGTAGTTACTGCTTTAAAAGAGGGTCTAAAAAAAATAGAGGAACTTTTAGGGATGAAATTAGAAAAGGCAGTTATTAATATCCCAGCTAATTATATAGAATTAGAAGTAGGAAGAGGAAGCACGACGATAAATCGTGAAGTTGGCTTTATAAGTGGTAGTGATATAATAAGTGCTATTCAAGGAAGTGTATATAATCAAATACCAATTAATATGGAATTGATCACTGTTATTCCTATTGAGTTTACTTTAGATGATAAAGAAAAAGTAAAAGATCCAAAAAGCATGAGTGCATCAAAATTAAGTGTAAAAACTTTAATTATTACCACTCCAAAGAAAAATGTTTATTCAGTATTAAATGTTGTAGAAAAAGCAGGAATACAAGTAATAGATATTACAATAGGAAGTATTGGAGATTATTATTCATTTAATAATGAAAACTTAGATAAAGCAGCGGGAGTAGTGATTAATATTGGTCATGAAACATCAACTGTTTCAATATTCAATAAAGGCATATTAGCTAATACAGAAATATTAGAGATAGGTTCAGCAAATATCGATAATGATATTTCGTTTATATATAAAATTAATACTAATGACGCTAAGTATTTAAAAGAAAATTTAGCACTTGCACACGTACGAAATGCAAACCCATTAGAATATGAAAAAGTTTCTGATAAAACAGGAGAACAATTAAAAATTAATCAGTATGAAATAACTCAAATAGTTGCTTCTAGATTAGATGAAATTTTGAAATTAACTAAAAAACAAATAAACCTCTTAACAAAAAAGGAAATTAGTTATATAATAATAACAGGTGGAATAACTGAAATGAAAGATTTTTCTATAAATGTTGAAAATGTTTATGGAAAAAGTGCAACTATTGGTATAATGAATACAATAGGTGTTAGAAGTGGAATATATAGTTGTTCCCTAGGTATGATTAGATACTTTGATGATAAGATGTCATTAAGAAATAAAGAATATTCAGTATTCGATGAAGAACAATTAGATGAATTGAGTAATGCTACAACAAAGATAAATGTTGATTCTGACTCAATTTTAGGTAAAATCTTTGGATACTTTTTCGATAATTAAGGAGTGTGGATGAATGTTTGGCTTAGAAATGGATCAAATAGCAAAAATTAAAGTTGTAGGTGTAGGTGGAGGCGGATGCAACGCAGTTAACCGAATGGTAGATGCTGGTGTTAAGGGTGTTGAATTTATTGTTGCTAATACAGACTTACAAGTATTAAATGCTAGTAGAGCAGAAAATAAATTACAATTAGGAACTTCGATTACTAATGGTTTAGGTGCTGGAGCAAATCCTGAGATAGGTAGAGCGGGAGCAGAAGAAAGCAAAGCTGAAATTGAAGAAATGCTAAAAGGCGCTGATATGGTTTTTGTTACATGTGGTATGGGTGGTGGAACAGGTACAGGTGCTGCTCCTGTAATTGCAGAAATAGCAAAAAACTTAGGTGCTTTGACAGTTGGAATAGTTACAAAACCATTCCGTTTTGAAGGACCTAAAAGAATGGAACAAGCAATTATTGGTATTGAAGAGTTAAAAAAACAAGTTGATACTTTAATTGTTATCCCTAATGATCGTTTAAGAGAAATAATTGATCGTTCAACTCCAATGTTAGAGGCATTTAAAGAAGTTGATAACATTCTTCATCGTGGTGTTCAATCAATAAGTGATTTAATTGCAGTTAGAGGTGTAATTAACTTAGACTTTGCTGATGTTAAAACAGTAATGAGTAAACGAGGAAGTGCTTTAATAGGTATAGGTCTTGGTACTGGTGAAAATAGAGCTATAGAAGCAGCTAAACAAGCAATTGAGAGTCCTTTATTAGAAACTACAATTGAAGGTGCTACAGACGCTATAGTTAATATTACCGGTGGTCCTGGGCTTGCATTTTATGAGGCTGAAGATGCTGCTGAAGTTGTTAGAAATGCTGCAAATACAGAAATTAATACATTCTTTGGAGCTATCATTAATGAAAATTTAACTGATGAAGTAATTGTTACAGTTATTGCTACTGGTTTTGAAGATAATAGTGAACCAGTTCCGACAACGAGAATAGAAGATTATACTCAAAAACCAACTAAATCAATTGAAAAAGTTGACTATATTGATACAGAGTTAGATATTCCTCCGTTTTTAAGAAATAGAGATGACTTATAAGATAATTTCTTATATATTAAATAAAAAAAAGAACAAGATTATTCTTGTTCTTTTTTATTTTTCCAATTGCTTCTGTTTGCTTTTTTAGCTGAGCGACAGTTATTACATCTCTTAGGTTCATTTTCTAATTGTTTTTCTTTGTAAAATTCTTGTTCGCCAACTGTGAAAATGAATTCACTTCCGCAGTCTTTACATGTTAATGTTTTGTCTTCCATCTTAATGACCTCCTTAATTATATTTAGGTATTTAATAATTAAAATTGGCCATAAAGGGTACAAAATAAAATTAAATCCATAAAAAATATAACACAAATAATAATAAAAAGCAATAAATATTGATATTAATAATATAATAAGGTATATTTAAAGAGGAAAATGAGGTGATTTTCATGAGTGAATTAGAATTAAAAAATGTAAAAGGAACATTTGATTTTTTGCCAAAAGAAATGGTTGTAAGAAACAAAATAATAAATATTTTAAAATATAACTTTGAATTATTTGGTTATTTTCCACTTGAAACACCAATAATTAATTATTTTGATCTATTATCATCAAAATATGCAGGTGGAAATGAAATATTAAAAGAAGTATATAAATTAACTGACCAAGGCGATAGAGAGTTAGGATTAAGATATGATTTAACCGTGCCTTTTTCAAAAGTTATATCAATGCAAAAAGATTTAGTCTTACCTTTCAAAAGATATGAAATTGGTAAAGTCTTTCGTGATGGACCAGTAAAACCAGGAAGAAATAGAGAATTTTATCAATGTGATGTCGATGTCTGTGGTATATCAAATCAAATAGTAGAAGTTGAATTTTTTCAATTAACAAATAAAATTTTCGATGAATTAAATTTAAATATAGAAATTCAATATAATAATCGTAAATTTTTAGTTGGTATTCTATCAGAATTAGGCATCAAACAAGAAAACTTCAACGATGTTATTATAATTTTAGATAAGATGTTAAAAGTCACAAAAGAAGAAATGATAAAAGAATTTTTAAGTTTAGGATTGAATAATGACATAATAGATAAACTATTTGAAGTGTTTAATAAAGATTATTTAGAGCTAAAAGAATATTATAAAGAAACTACTAATGAATATTTATTAGAAGGTATTAAAGATTTAGATGAGATAAATGAATATGTAACTCTATTAAATTTAAATAATTGTCTGTTTAAACCATTTTTAGCAAGAGGTTTAGATATTTATACTGGTACTGTTTGGGAAATATTTTCAAAAGATGGATATCGTTCTTCATTAGGTAGTGGGGGCCGATATGACAAAATAATAACGGAATTTATTAATGATGGAAATGAATATCCCTCTGTTGGTATGTCCTTTGGCTTAGAACCAATTTATGAAGTTATTAAAGAAAAAAAAGAAGAGTCTTTGCCAATTGATATTTTAATTTATGGTTTTGATTTAAATCATGAAATTCTTAATATTGCTTCAAAACTAAGAGATTCAAATTTAAGAGTAAATGTAGAAATGAATAATATAAAGTTGAAGAAAGCTTTAGACTATGCAAATAAAAATTCAATCCCATATGTATTAATAATTGGAGAAGAAGAATTGAATAGTGGTAAATACACATTAAAAGATATGTTTAATTCCACACAAGAAAGTTACTCATTAAGTGATTTAGTTGATAAACTAAAAAAATAATATTATTTCAAACTTTACAAAAAAACTAAACATGTGTTAATAATGCATTAAATTATTTGTACAAAGGTGAAAAATGATGTTTAGTTTTTTAAAGAAAAAAAATATTGAAAAAAACAAAAATATTAATCAACCAAGTTTAATTGAACAATTAAATCAGTTTTCTGCATCTTTAGAAATTGACAATATATCTTTAATTAATGAAGATCTTTACAGTAAATATAAAACAAAAATTGAGGGGCTAATTTCCGAATATTATCGCCATCCAGAAAAACGACAAAATATAATATATGCATATGTTGATTTAGACGGAGAATATCTAGCATATAAGTTAACGCTGGATTTTAAAAACAAATCAATTGAAGTTAGAAGAAATATAATAGTTAACTTTTGTAAAGAATTAATAAAAAAATCTTTACAAGGAGAGAAATTAGAAGAATTATTAATGGAATTAGAAAAAATAAAAGAAGTTCAAAAAATTAGAAAAGAAATAAAAGACGATGAAGAATTATTAGAAATAATAAAAAACACAGCATATTTACTAAATAAAAATTATTATCAAGTTAGTAGAATTAAAGAAAAAAACATTTCTGATGAAGAAATTCTCAAATATAAAACTAATATTATTTTAGATGGAAGCAATTTAATAAAAAATAATATTGAAGAAGTTAAAGTTACAAATACTAAAACAGCTTGAAGTAATATTCGCATTTGAAGATTTAAATAATCTAGAAGTATTAAGAAGATTATATAACTTAATATTAGGATGTAATATTAATGAAGAACTTAAAGAAGAAATAACCCTAACATTATTTTCTAAAAGTATATTAATAAATGTCGAGGAATTTAAAATCA
>CAYTSC010000025.1:0-10140 GCA_964440475.1 uncultured Muribaculaceae bacterium | reverse complement strand
TCAACCCTTCTTTTTTTTGTTTAACCAATTTTTACCATCGACAATTCTCGATATCAACATTGTACTCGCTGAGTCACCAACAACATTCAATACTGTTGCAGGTGGATCTATAATTGTTGCAATAATAGTCAATATTGGTAAAGAAGCAATTGGAAATCCCATCATTGTAATTATAAACATTTCTGAAATAGTTCCACCGCCTATAGGTACAGCAGATACTAGTAATGTTGCTATTAAGGCTACTCCAAATATTTTGACCAAACTTTGATTTGACTGAAACAAATAAACTAAGAACATTATTTTAAATACACTTCCCATAGTTGAACCATCTTTATGAAAACTAGTTCCTAGTGAAACAGTTGTATCAGCTATATCTTCTGAGACGCCCATTTCTCTAACACTTTTAATATTGACTGGTACACTAGCGGCTGATGAGCAAGTTGCTAAAGCAGTAATAGTAGGCGGAATAATATTTTTCCAATAATTTACAACGCCTTTTTTACCTCCCGCAATAAATACATATAATGTATAAATGATAAAATATATAAATATTGATGCAACTGTATAAATAATAAATGTTTTTAAGTAACCAATTGCTATCTCATCACCGAATGTTCCTGTCATTGTTGCAAAATAACTACCAAGACCAATAGGAGCATAGTACATTATTAATTTAATAAATTTTCCCACTACTGAATTAGCACTTTCTAATAATGTTAAAAATGCCTCTCCTTTTTCTTTGGACATGTTTATAGCAATCCCAACCATAATAGAAAATACTATTAATGCAATTATATTCTCATTAGTGAATAATTTATTGAAATTATTAACGCTAATCATACTAACCACTCTTGATAATAGATCTAGTTCTACACTTTCGGTTTTTAAACCCATATCTAATGTTTCAACTATTTTTTTACTATCAACATTATTTACTAAAGTAATTCTTGTACTAATAATTCCAACTATAACACTAACTATTGATGTTATTAAAAATACTATAAGGATTGTAATTAAAATTTTTCTCAATCTTTTTGGTTGCTTCATCTTCCCAATTGATGTTGTAATTGTCAAAAATATTAATGGTACTATTATTACTAATAATAAATTTAAAAATAAATCTCCTAATGGTTTAATAACTAATATTTTTTCTTTGAAAATTAAACCTAATATTCCTCCAATAATTATTGAAATAAGTAATATAGCTGATGACTTATAATTTTCCCATATTTTTCTCATATTTTCTTCCTCCTAATTTAATTATAAGAAATGTTTAAAATAAATCTATACCTTCTAGTCCACAATGGTCCACATATGCTATAATGTTTTTATGAAAAAAAATTATATAAAAATGAATGAAAATAAAAATTATTTATCTTTAGGTAATCTTTTTAATTTAATCAAAAAGATTGCTAAATCAAAATCTTCTGCATTACAATTAGAAATATTCGCCTCTATTTTTGATGTTAAAGATATCAATAAAACAACTGTTAATAATTATTGTACCGGGTATAGACCAATAAGTATTATTTATAAGCAAAAATTCATTGATATGAAAAAAGAAATGGTTAACAACTATGAAATATTTAGCAACACAATATTAGCTATTATGCGCATATTGGATGAAAAGATATATACTAGAGAAGATTTTTCTTTAGAAATAGTAAATTCAAATAATAAAATAAAAGAATTATGTAATGAATTATACTTATTAGCAAAAGGTGATGAGCAAGTAAGCGATATATTTTTAAATAAAGTTAATGAACTATATCATTCTGGCAACTTATATGAATGCCTTGTCGAATATTTGTCATATGCAATATTAGAAAATAAACAACCTAGATATATTCAAGAATTAAAAATTAAAGTCAATAAGAAAGAAATTGATGAATTTTTAAAAATTAAGTTATATGAGGGAGTTAGCTATATCACTTCTTTAAAAGAGTTATCCAAGAAAAACAATATGTACGCTAATGCAGAATTAGGTTCTTTGGAATTTAGCGGTCTTATTACTGGTAACATTGACTATGAAGTATGTTTTAATTATTATTATCAGGCTGCATTAAAAGATCATCCAAAAGCTTGTTGGATGGTTGCTAACTTAATATTGAAGCAAAAAGTTGAAAAAGACTTTTCTTTAGCTTGGAATTACTTAAATAAAGCAATTGAATTAGGTAGCTTAGCTGCTTTGAATACAATGGGAAATTGTTATTTAAGTGGAACTAATCCTGAAAAAATTAAAAATAAAGATTTAGCTATTAAATACTATATTGAAGCAAGTGAAAAAGGCTATGTATTTGCATTCAATAATTTAGGTAAAATATATGAGAAAACCAATTCAAAAGAAAGTATGAAATATTATTTATTAAGTGCTGATTTAAAAGAAAGTTGGGCTTTAAATAAAGTGGGAGAACATTATCGATTAAATGGCGATCTAAATACTGCATATATGTACTATAATGAAGCCATTAACGCTCCTTTAAGTGAAAGAAGCTATTATGCATACTATAATTTAGCAAAGTACTATTATTTTGATGTCGATAAAGTTAAAGCAAAGTCTTATTTAGAAATTGCTAGTAAAAATAATATTAAGGATGCAAAAGACTTATTAAAAGAGTGTTTTAAATAAAACGCTCTTTTTTATTCCTCAAACCACTCATCAATAGCGTCTTTACTCTTCTTTTGTTTTTTAAGTTTTTTATCATTAGGTTTAGTTTCTTTGGTCACTTTTTCTTTTTTATTTGGTTTTTTTTCTTTTTTGGGTTTCTTTTTTTCAACAAGAATTATTAATGTTATTAATAATATTATTGATATAGTTGCAAATACTACTGCTAGCCAAAGATATATATTGTTTTCTTCTTTAATGTTGGAAAGTATTTTTTCTTCTTGAAGAATATATCTTTGAATGGTATTTTCCTTTTCATCATATGAATAGAAGTTCGCTTCATTAGTTTCCAAGTTTAAACCTTTTATTAAACTATAGGGCGATTCTTCATCAACTTTCAAAACTTCAATTTTTTCTTCATTTAATACCTCTGTTTTCTTTATATAACCCTTTAATATTTCATCAAGATCCAATACCTGAATATTTAAATTACCAAAGTTTAAATAATTAAATTTTTTATAATTATTATTTTCATATTGATAGAAATTTATATTTCCATCAACATCTTTTAACAATACTAAAGTTATATCTGTTTTTTCATTATATACAGAAGTAAACTCTTCTTCATCAATAGTCATGGTTTTTTCAACAAATGTATTTGGAATATTTATACCTTCTAAAGATCTGACTACTGTGTATTGCGTCTCACCAATGGTTACATTAATGGGTTGTAATTCTTTAACGTTAACATTTATTGTATATGTTCTTTTAGTTCCGTTTTGAGCAGTCACTACAACATATATCTTATTTAAGCCCTCTGTTAAGTCTTTGGTACCTAAACCTGATATTGTTGATCTTGAATCATTTTTAGTCCCATTTATTGTTATTGATTTGACTTCTGGTTCTACTGTCAATGAATATTCAGTATTATCTTTATTGAAGTCCATTTCATAACCCTCTATAGATAATGACTTAAGGTAATTGTCTTTACTATAAGAGGCTTCTAAATCTGCTTGAGTTATTATATTAACAGTTACTCCAGAACGATTAACTCCCATATTCACAACATCCCAATCAAGTACAGCTACTGAAGAAAGTGAAAATGTTGCCTTACCACTTTTTAATGACTTAAATGAATAATTATATGTTACTGATTTAGTGTTAGAATTGGTTGCAGCAGCTGCATAGTGAGGAGTTACATCAGAACTAACTAAGCGCATCAAGTCTTTATCATAATTTAAAGAATATTCCCAACTTCCTAACGGAGCTCCCGAAGAAATATTGACTCTTATCCTAACTGTATTTCCTGCAACAATTCTAGTTGAACTAGCTGTCACTTTAGCGGTCGCAGTTGCAGCATTAACGTTGTTAATAAAAATTATACTAGTAACTAAACTTACTAAAAATAAACTAATTTTTTTCATATATTCTCCTTTTTTTTAAAACTCTACTAAATTCAATATGTATTTTTGAACTAATAACAAGTCTGCTATTGAAATAATACCATCTTTATTTACATCGATTGCTTTTAAATAAGAACCCTGTAAATTACTATATTTTAATATGTGTTTTTGAACCAATAGTAAGTCTGCTATTGTAATTACACCATCTCCAGAACCGTCCCCTACTACAACTAATTGTAATTCCTTTGTTTGATTATCACTGGTAATTATCAGTTTATCACCGGTACTAATAGATGTTGTTTTAACATTTCCTTCTTTATCTTTAATAGTTATTATTGCTTTACTATTTGTTTTTAATAAACTATTTGTTAGATCCGTAACTAATGTTCCCTCTTTTAAGTTTAATACATATGTTCCATCTGTTACTATATTTGTTTTATCTAACATTTCAGTTGGAGTTTTAGTTTCTGGATTTATTATTTTTTCTGTAAATTCTATATTTAATTTATATGTATTTGTACTTTTGTTTTCTGCAGTTACAACTACTTCAATAACTGGATTTTCTTTAGATACTTTTATTTGACCAATCCCGCTTACTTTAGCTTTTTCATTTATAATTGAAGCATCAATTGAAATAGATGTTGTATTTACAGGTAAAAACACTTTATATTCATTAACATCGTGACTAAAGTTTAAAACTGTCGTTCCATTAACCTTTAAATCTTTTAAATGATTATTAGGATTTCCTGCTGCTGGTAAAATTGTTTCATTAGGCATTTTTAAATATACTGGTATTTTAAACACTATTTTTCTTGTTAATAAATCATTGTTATTATATGTATTATAAGTAGTTATTCCTTCTGAATTAGGCGCTGCTACATTTTGCATATATTGGTTAGTATGCGCGGTTGTCGGACTAGCTGTATTAAATTTTTGAAAATATATTGTGTCTTGTCCTTTTTCAAAATATTTGGTTATTAAAAATTGTGCCCCTCCATTAATTCCTTTTTGAGCAGTATCCCATGGTCTTCCATATGTATTCCTAAAACCACAATTTTCACCACAGGCAAATGCCATTCCTCTTGCTGAAGGAGTTTTATCCGGAGTGCAACTGTCCATATATGATCCTATATTATAAAAATTATAATATCCTTTTAATGTTTTATTGCAGTAAGTATATGGATATGTTCCACTTACTCTATAATACCCTGCTGTTTTATTACCTATTTCCACTCTAGAACGAGATGCTAAATGCAGTGGACTAATTGTCTTGATTTGATTATTATCCATTGTTTGTGTAGCAGCTGCATGAAACTCATTAACATAACCTTTTAAATTAGCATTATTTGCTAACATATAATTAACCGCTTCTTTTGTTTGACTTTCTGAATTATATTCTAAATGTTCAAACATGAAAATTCTTCTTTCATCTAACCAATTTCTAGGATCTAAATAATAAGCATTTGTCTCATAATTGGTAGGGTAACAATTAACATCAACTGGATTAAATTTATCATTTAAATAATCAAATGAATTACTTTCTACAGAATACAATCCTTGATTAGTCGAATAGGTACAATTTTTACCTCTAATGCTTTGAGCAGAAACTACACCTGACCAGTTCAGTTTAGTTGCTACAGGTACAAATTCCCATAGAGGATACTTTTCATGAAGTGCCGCTAATAAATCGGCATAACCCGGTTCATTAAAACCATTTTCAATTAAGTATGTTTTGTAATTTTCAAATTCAGTAGGATCTTTAGGAATATACTCTTCTTTAAACTCAATAAATGTTTTACATACATAACCTGTTTTATTATCAAATTCTCCCTTATACCATCCATCATTACAACCACTTCCTGGATATATAGTTTTATCTGTCATTACTATACTATGACCTTGATCAGCATATAGACCTGTTATTCTTCCATAATTAGTTCCTGGACCAGTTCTAAAACTAACATTTGAACCAGTAATAAAACCCTCTATTGAAGAAGCATTTACATTCATAATAAACAAACTAAATAATATTAAAGTAAATATAATTATTTTCTTCATTATATACTCCTCCATATTAAATATATTATATCATGATTTTTTTATGTGTATTTTATTATATACACATTATACGATGTTAATTGACACTAATTTTAATTGAATAATTGACTCATTATGGTATAATTTCATAGTAGGAAGTGAAACTGTGAAAATTAAAAGAAAATTAAAAAAAGTCAATGGATTTCTACTAACGACATATGTTGTTTTAGCTTTATCCTTCTTTCTAAGCATTGTATTTTTATCTATTAATCTTTCTTACTTAGTTGGTATTGAAACATTTTTAAGAACTATTGCAATAATAATATTAGTTTTATTTTTAATATTTTATATATTATATGGTTTTGTTTGGTTATTTTCTAAAAAAACAGTCAAACTAATACTATTTTCCATATTTATTTTCATATTAACTATGTCTTCATTCTTCGGTTGTTATTATATTAATAAAACATATAGAATAATAGATAATATCAATAAAGATAAAATTACTTATACAACCAATCTAATATCTTTGAAGGAATCTACATTAGATATTGTTAAAAATGGTAAAACGGGAATAATCAATAATAAAGATGATATTACTGGATATGTCTTACCTAAAGAATTAATTAAAAAAGAAAAGTTGAAATTGGATTTAGTTTCATATGATGATTACTCAACAATGTTAGAAGCCTTAATAAATAAAGAAATTCAAGGATTATTCATTGCAAGTAATTATAATGATTTAATGGCAAATGAAGAAATATATAGTAGTATGACGGCAGAAACAAAAATATTAAAAAAATACTCTAAAACAATGAGTAAGCCTAAGATTGAACAAAATACATCATTTTCTATTGATAAACCTTTTACAATTTTATTATTAGGTATTGATTCAACAATAGATGGACTAAGTAAATCAGCAGCATTTAGAGGCGATTCAATTATGTTAATTACATTTAATCCTAAAACGTTATCAACTACATTTTTAAGTATTCCCCGAGATACATTTGTACCTATTACTTGTAATAATAATCGTGAAGCAAAAATAAATTCCTCCGCCTTATCCGGCGCTGGTTGTATGATAGATACAATAAATGCATTTACTGGTATTGAAATTAATTATTATGTAAAAATGAATTTTACAGGAATTGTTGATTTAGTTGATGCTTTAGGTGGAATTGAAGTTAATGTACCTTATAGTTTCTGTGAACAAAACTCCAAAAGAAATTGGGGCGAAGATACAATTTTTGTTAAAGAAGGTAAACAAAAATTAGATGGAGAACAAGCTCTTGCATTATCGAGAAATAGACATTATCCCGGAGATGCAACTGCAGGAGAAATGAGAAAACAGTGCCCAACATATAATAAGGGAATCAGAAACGATTTTGTTCGCGGACAAAATCAACAATTAGTTGTTCAAGCAATTATTAATAAGACTAAAACCATTCGCAATGCAGATGCATTATTAAAACTATTAGAATCAGTAAGTAAAAACATGGATACTAATATGTTAACAAACCAAATACTATCATTTTATAATACTGGCAAAAAAATAATTGGTAATGACTCTGGTAATATTTTTAAAACAGAAAAATTATATTTACAGACTAGTTCAATTAAAGAACCAAAATTAGGATATATTGAGATACCCCAAAAGGCAAGTATTGAAGCAATAGTTAAAGCGATGAAAATAAATTTAGAATTAGAAGAATGTGAAAGCATTAAAACATTTAATTTCGATTCGAGTATTCCTTATGAAATACCAATAATAGGAAAAGGTTTAAAAGATAAAGTTCAACGTTCTACATTACCGAATTTCATCGGAAAAAATAAAGATGAAGCTATAAATTGGGGAAAAAGTAATAATATTAAAGTAACTGTTAAAGAAATAACTGAAAGCAGTAGCCAATATAATGAATCAATAATGCCTCTTATAGTCATTAATCAAAATCCACCAGCTAATACTTTATTAAATTTAGTTAATTCAATTGAAATTACTTATCAAATAAAATAAAAAAGCATTAAATGCTTTTTTTTATACAAATAAATAATTATTGTTTGTATTTGTTAAATACTATTCACCAGTAACTTGTTTACTTACATATATTTTCTTATCATTACTTGACTTAATTATAGTCAAATTCGCTTCTTTATCATACCCTAAATCCTTTATATAATCCCATTTAATACTCACTTCATAGCCCGATTCAATTTCTTTAATACTCGCTATTTCCACACTACTTACTTCTGGTAATTCCTGTTTTCTTTTTCCATCTATATTATTAACAATAGATTTATATAAAGTATTCATTATTTTATTTTTAAAATCTTCTTTATAACTAGGCAGTACATATTCTAAACAAGGTATATCATATGAGCTTAGCTTATTATTCAATGTATATAAATCGATAACATATAACTTAGCAATATTAGATGCATACTTTTGATAATCTATTTCATTTGATTTTAGTAAATTTTCTAAATTTTCAAACTCCGTTTTCATTAAATCCGTATCACGATCATCCAATGTATAATCCCAACCATCAATTTTATTTTCAATAGCCACCTTTTTCACTTCCGGTTTATCCTCAATTAATAATTTATAAATAACAAAAGAACTAATTGATAAAGTAATTATTACAATTAATGCAAATGAAATATACTTGCTCGATATTGTTTTACTGTTTTTCATAATACCACCTTCTAATTATTTATTATACTAAAGTACAACTTAAAAGTAAATTGACTTTTAAGTAAATAAACTCTATACTTTAAATGAGGTAAATATGAAATTTGTTGACAATTTAGATAAAAAAGATTATATAAATTTTTATAATAAATCAAAATTTTCAAGCATTCTTCAATCATATGAATGGGGCCAGTTTTGTATTGATGGAAAAAAACAAACTCCTTATTATGTAGGTGTTTTAGATGATAAAGGAAATGTAATCGCTACTTCTTTGCTTCTCAAAAGAAAGCTTCCATTTAATAAATGCTCTTATTATGCTCCTAGAGGCTATAATTTGGATTTTAATAATAAAGAATTGCTTAGTTTCTTTACCAATGAATTAATTAAATTTATGAAAAAAGAAAATGCCATATCAATTACTATTGATCCAGAAATAATGTATCAAGAATTAGATCCTTTAGCCAATATAATTCCCAATGGAAAGAATAATTTTAACATTCATGAAAACTTATTAAATATAGGATATAAGCATTCTGGTTTTAATAAATTATATGAAAATGAGCAACCTCGTTATTCTTTTATTATTAATCTCAATGATGATTATAAATCGAGAATGAATAAAACTTTTTTAAAAAATACTCGTAAAGCTCTAAAATATGGAGTTGAATTTTATGTAGGTAATGAAGATGACTTAGTATATTTTAATGAACTATACAAGAAAACTGCTGAAAGAGATGACTTTATGGGATATGGTGATAAGTATTATAATGACTTTTATAAAATATTTAATAAAAGTAAAATGGCTGATATTTTTTTATGCAAAATTTTCCCTAAAAAGGTTATTGACGCTATTGAAGAAGATATAAAATTAGTTAATAAAGAATTAAAGAAAAATCCAGAAGATGAAGTTTCATTAAAAAGAAAAGAAACAATGATGAATGATTTATCATTTTATTCTCAGTTGGATAGCAAAGAAATAGTCGTATCAGCACACATAATGGCATATTTTCAAGATAAAGTGGTCGCTTTATATGCTGGAAGCGATAGAGATTTTTATTTAACATGTGCAAATAGTTATATTTATACAGAAAAATTTGATTATGTAAAAAATTTAGGTTACCAAAGTGTAGATCTTTTCGGGGTTGCCGGAGATCCTAATACAAAACACAAAAATTTGGCTGGAATTTATGAATTCAAAAGAAAACTAGGGGCAGATCTAATTGAATATATCGGACAATATGATTTAATTGGTAATAAGTTTTACTATAATATATTTAAATATATTATTCCCGTATATCGTAAAATTAAAAATATTATTAAAAAATAACATATGGAGTTGCTTTATTAGATGTTTTTTGATAATATTTAAATGCATGCAGGTGTAATTTAATGGTAGAATATGACCT
>CAYTSC010000024.1:7780-10474 GCA_964440475.1 uncultured Muribaculaceae bacterium | reverse complement strand
ATAAAAAATGTGAATGTGGAAGTAAAATGATGAAAGAAGGTCAAGCAATTCCTTTTGCTACTTTCTTAGGATTTAATGCCGAAAAGGTACCTGATATTGACCTTAACTTTTCTGGAGACAATCAAGCGGATATGCATGATTATGTAAAAGAAATGTTCGGTGAAGATAATGTATTTAGGGCTGGAACAATAGGTACCGTTGCCAATAAAACTGCTTTTGGTTTTGTAAAAGGATATATGGAAACAAAAAATATAAGTTTAAGAGTTCCGGAAATTGAAAGATTAGCCGCGGGCTGTGTTGGAGTAAAAAGGACAACCGGTCAACATCCAGGAGGAATAATTGTAATACCAAATTATATGGATATATACGATTTTAGTCCATATCAATATCCGGCAGATGATTCTAAAAATAAATGGTATACAACACACTTTGATTTTCACGCAATTGATAACAACGTTTTAAAGTTAGATATATTAGGACATGATGATCCAACGATGTTAAAATATTTAGAAGATGTTTCTAAAATTAAAGTAACTGACATTCCATTTGATGATAAGAAGACAATTTCATTATTTAATTCTTGTGATTTATTAGGTGTAAAAAAAGAACAAATAGGTTATCCAACTGGTACTTTAGGTGTTCCTGAGTTTGGAACACCATTTGCTATTCGCATGTTAGAAGAAACAAAACCAGAAACGTTTATGGAAATAGTAAAAATATGTGGACTAGCACATGGTACAGATGTTTGGGCAAATAATGTTAGAGATATTATATTAGATGGAACAGCAACCTTAAAAGAAGTACATGGTTGTCGTGATGACATTATGAATATATTAATTAAATATGGCCTAGAACCAAGTTATGCCTTTAAAATATCTGAATTTGTTAGAAAAGGAACTCCTTCAAAAGTACCTGATGTGTGGGCTAATTTTAAAAAAGATATGCTTGATAAAGAAGTTCCAAAATGGTTTATTGAGTCATGCCAAAAAATAAAATATCTATTCCCAAAAGCACATGCAACAGCATATGTAATGATGGCATATCGTGTTGCTTGGTTTAAATTATATCATCCAATTGAATATTATTCTGCATTCTTTGGTGTAAGGTGTAACGACTTTGATGTTCCCGCAATGGTTGGTGGAATAGAAACAATAAAAGAAAAAATCAGTGAGATAAGAGAAAAAAAATATGATGCAACTAAAAAAGAACAAGATGTTTTAACAACACTTGAGGTTGCTTATGAAATGCATTTAAGAGGTTTTAATTTTAAAAATATCGATTTAAAGAAATCCGATTCAAAGCATTTTGTTATTACTGAGGATAAAAAAAGTTTAATTATTCCTTTCCGTACTTTAGATGGTATGGGAGAGATGGTTGTTAATAAAATAGTAGAAGAAAGAGAAATAAAAGAATTTGGTAGTATTGAAGATTTACAAAATAGAGGTAAAGTCAATGCAACAACAATCGAAAGATTAAAAGCATTAAATGTATTAGACGACATCCCAGAATCACCACAATTAAGTTTGTTTTAAACAGAGGTAATTTATGAAAAGAAAGATTAAAACTATTTTAAGATTAATTATCATTTTTAGTTTAATTTTTCTTGTGTATTTGGAATCTACAAATAAATTAAGCGAAGATAAAGTTAAAGAAATCCAAAAGGGACAAATACCAAAAGAAGAAATTAAATATATACCAGAACAATTGGAAACTATTACTTCTGATAGTTATTTGTTTTATAATTTTAATTTGGAAAAAATTTATTATGAGTTTAATAAAGATAAAAAAATATCCCCAGCATCAATAACTAAATTATTTACAATTAATGAAGCATTAAAACATGTTCACTTAAATGAAAAAGTTAAAATAGGTCCAGAAATAAGATTAATTGGACCCAATTCATCAAGTGCATATTTAAAAGAAGGCACAGTTTATACTGTCGAAGAACTTATTTACTTAATGTTAATACCATCAGCTAATGATGCTTCATATTCTTTGGCTAATTATGTTGGAAATAAACTTAATAATGGAGAAAAGACAATTGATAATAATATAAATATCTTTTTAGAATCACTTAATAATTCATTAAATGAAAAGTTTATAAATACTAAAATATATAGTGTTGATGGTTATGATACTGAATCTTATACAACAGCAAATGATCTAAAATCATTATTAGATCATTTATTAAGAAAGATTAATATAATAGAAATAACTGAAAAATCTACAATAACTATTAATAATAGAACATATCAAAATACAAATGCACTTATAAATTCAAATAAAGAAGAAGGAAAATATTATATTGAAAATGTCAACGGACTTAAAACTGGTCGAGTATCAAATAAGTTTAATTTAATATTCTCATATATTTATAAAGATGAATTATATATTGGAATGACATTTGAAAATAAAAATAACGAAGAATTATACAATAATTCTAAATTAATGATCGATAGTTTTTTAAAGTAAACTAGTTATATATTTGATTATGAGATATAATTGATTTGGTGATAATATGAAAAATGTAATTTTAATTGATGGTAATAATTTCTTATTTAGGAGTTACTATGCAACATCATATTCAGGAATTATCATGAGAAATAAAGAAGGATTTCCAACAAATGCTCTTTATGGTTTTATTTCGATGTTAAATAAAATAATCAAAGAAGAAAAACCATCATATATAGCAGT
>CAYTSC010000024.1:1508-7680 GCA_964440475.1 uncultured Muribaculaceae bacterium | reverse complement strand
CAAAAAGACTTTATTCGTTATGATGAAAAAACGTTTTTTGAAGACTTTGGTTTTGAACCAATCCACATCATTGACTTTAAAGCATTAGCAGGAGATCCTTCGGATAATATTCCTGGAGTAAGGGGTATAGGAGAAAAAACTGCTACTAAGCTAATATCCAAATATAAAACAATTGAGAATATATATGATAATATCGATGAAATAACAGGTAGTGTTAAAGATAAATTGCTTGCTGATAAAGATAATGCATTTTTAAGTAAAGAAATTGCAACTATATATTTAGAAATACCACAATATTTTAATTTAGAAGAAACTAAGTATAATAATGAATATAATAAAGATCTAGAAGCATTATTTGAAAGATTAGAATTCAAATCATTTTTAAGAGAATTAAAAGAAGAAAAACCAGAAGAAAAAATAGAGATTCAGGCAATTGATTCAACAGATATAAAATTATCAAAACCATTCGCTTACTATATTGAATCAGATCAAAATAATTATCATAATGCTAATGTTTTAGGTATGGGAATTTATGATGGTAATAATAGTTATTTTATAAAACCTGATGATATAAAAGACATCTTGTTAAAATATAATGATTTAGAAAAATATACATATGATTTTAAGAAAAATATATGCTTACTTAAAAATTTAGATTTAGAAATTGATTTTGATTTAATGATCGCAGATTATTTACTTGGTAATACTAAAGATGATATAGCGTATTTAATGAGTGATGTAAATGTGCCTGAATACAACTACTTAGTTAAAAATAACTTTCCTAATTTAGAAGAAATAGTCATTAAAAAAGCTAAATATATTTATGATAATAAAGATGAAATTATATCTAAAATAAAAAGTTTAAATATGTTGGATTTATTTAAAAATATTGAAATGCCATTAATTAAAGTTTTAGCCGAAATGGAAATGTCAGGAGTTAAATTAGATTCGAATATATTGGAAGATATGCGTTCAACTATGCAAGCAAAATTAGATATTTTAGAAGATAAAATATATGATTCAGTAGGAGAAGTATTCAACATTTCCAGTCCAAAACAACTAGGTGAAATACTATTTGATAAATTAAAATTAAAGTATGGTAAAAAAACTAAAACAGGATATAGTACTGATGTTAAAGTATTAACTAGACTAATTGATGAGCACCCAGTTATTAGAATGATTTTAGATTATCGTAACTATAAGAAATTACAATCAACTTATTTAGAGGGCCTTAGCAATTGTGTTGGTGAGGACAATTTAATTCACACCATATTTAAACAAAATCTAACAAGAACAGGAAGATTATCATCTGTTGAACCAAATTTACAAAATATTCCAATACGAGATGAAGAAGGTAGAAGAGTTAGAAAAGCATTTTTACCAAAACATGATTTATTTTTTAGTGCCGACTATTCTCAAATAGAACTTCGTTTACTCGCGCATCTAGCCAATGCTTCTGAATTAATTCAAGCTTTTAAAGAAGATGAAGATATTCATAAAAGGGTAGCAAGTAAATTATATGGAGTTGATGAAATAGCTGTTACTAAAGAAATGAGAAGTAATTCTAAGGCGGTAGTATTTGGAATTGTCTATGGAATAAGCACATTTGGATTAAGTGAAGGAACTAGCATGTCTCCTAAAGAATCAAAAGCATTTATTGATAAATATTTTGAAGTATATCCAAGCGTTAAAGTATACATGGATGATATAATTAATTTTGCTAAAAATTATGGCTATGTAACTACAATAATGAATCGTAGAAGAATAATAAGTGAATTAAATTCATCATCATTTATCGTTAGACAAAGTGGCGAAAGGATTGCACTTAATACTCCAATTCAAGGTTCAAGTGCTGATATAATAAAAAAATCAATGGTTGAGATTAGTTCTAAAATGAAAGAACTAAACTTAAAAAGTGAATTAGTTTTACAAGTTCATGACGAATTAATATTCGATGTTGTAAAAGAAGAAAAAGAAGTACTAGAAAGTCTTGTAATAGATATAATGGACAATACAGTAAAACTTTCTGTCCCATTAAAGGTAGGAATAGGTTATGGAAAAAACTGGTATGAAGTATGAAAAATATCTGTATCAAGGTGGTAAAATAATAATTTATGTTTGGTTATTATTTTCATCTTTGGTTTCAATAATAAGTAATAAAGGAATAAACTTTGAACACTTAACAACGAGTATAATATTTTATTCAATATTTTTTATACCAATTTATTTTGTTTTAATGAGCATTCCGTTAAATAATAAATATAAAAGAAGAATAATTATATCTTTATTATCTTTAGTACCTGTTATATTAAGTTATGCATATATGTTTTATACTTTAGATTTTTTAATATTTAGTCCATTAAAATCTATATTCTTTTTACTTATTATCTTTTTACTAAATTTTAGTTTAACTATAAAAAATAAACCCTACTATTTAATATTTATAACATTCATAAATACTTTATCTTCATATATCATTTATTTGTTATATATTATTCAATTTTCCAATCTAGAGAAATATACATTAATAGGTATTTATAATCAAGATAAATTTATGTTGGATTCAACAATTATAATGATTATTTTAACAACTATTATGTTAGTTTATATATATCATATTCGTTTACTATATCAAATAAAGGAAGGTGATTTTAATGCCTGAAATAGTTGAGGTTGAAACAATTAGAAAAACATTATTAAAAAGTATTATTAAAAAGAAAATAACAGATATAAAGATTAACTATCCTAAAATGATAGTAAGTAACTTGGATGAATTTAAAAAAATAAAAAATCAGACATTTACAAATATACTAAGAAGAGGTAAGTGGTTAATATTTGAACTTGATGATTATTATCTACTTAGTCATTTGAGAATGGAAGGAAAATATTTTATCAAAGATCAAACTGAAGAAATAAATAAACATGAACACGTAATATTTTCTTTAGATAATAATAAAGATTTAAGATACCATGACGTTAGAAAGTTTGGTCAAATGTTACTATGTAATAAAGAAGAATTATATAAATTAGAGCAAATAAAAAAACAAGGTATTGAAGCTAACTCAGAAGAATTAAATGGAGAATATTTAAAACTTAAAATGAAAAATAAAAGACTACCTATTAAGTCAACGTTACTAGATCAAACTATAATAAGTGGTTTAGGAAATATTTATGCTGATGAGGTATTATTTCATGCAAAAGTTAATCCATTAAAACAAAGTAATTTATTAACTGAAAACGAATTAAATAAACTTGCTTTAGCGTCTATAGAAATAGTTAATCGCGCTATGGAATTAGGTGGAACAACTATTAGAAGTTATCAGTCTAGTTTAGGTGTAAAGGGACAATATCAAAATGAATTGAAGGTTCATACAAAGGTAAATTATCCTTGCCAAATATGTAACACTAAAATAGAAAAAATAAAAGTCGGTGGAAGAAGCACCTACTATTGCCCTAATTGCCAAGACAATGAAAAATAATTGATTTACACAATATACTATCAGGAGAAAATATGCACATTGCAATTCCAGAATTTCTTAATTACTATAATGATATAATGAATGAATATATACAAAAGAAACAAAGCCAAAAAGAAGAGCAAGAAAAAAAATATATAAAAGGTATTATTCAACTTTGATAGTATATTTTACTGGTTTATTTGATTTTTCAAAATCAAGTGTTTTTTCGTTTGTAATCATTTGATAGATACCAGCACATTTAAGTTCATAGTCTTTAATCAAATTAGAAGTTATTTTTGATCCTATTTCAATATTTATATCTTTTTTTATTTTATTCAAATATTTTTGACCATTATTATTAAAACCTAAAACTTTAATATAATTTGGTTTATCATATTTTGTTTTATCATATTTAGTTAAACCAATTAATATGTGCATTAGCATTCTATTGATTCGATTATAAGTATATCTTTTTGTTTTAATTAATTTAACTAATTCGTCATAATTATTTGCTTTATTAATCGCTTCTTTAATTCTTTTTTCGATTCCTTCATCAACAGATAAAATAGTATCTAATGAATCATTAGTTATTATTTGATACTTTAATAATTCGAAAACCAGATTTTCATTAATATCATTTATATATTTACTAACGTTTTTAGGAACATATTTTTTAATATCTTTGTGTGCCTTTATTTTACCTCGAATATTTGTTGCAGATATTATCTCATTATCATCTAGTTTGTCGTGGTAATCAGTAGTCCTTTTTATAGTAATAGGTTTAATTTTTGAATTATATTTATTAATAGATTTTATATATGAAACTCCAAGCAAGTCATTAGGACTATTTAAATCAATTCCTATTGCTTTATTTAATGCAGTAGGATAATTTATTCCATTTTTTAAATATTCTTTAACTAAATCATTAAAATTATCTTCATCTTGTCTTTTTGCAATACTAGATAATAATTCTATATCATTAGATTCACTGCCAAAAACTAATGTATTACAACCTAACTTATCTAAAATATATATTGATGCATCAGCAAAAATATCGGCAGAATTACTTCCAAAATAAAATGGTAGTTCAACAACTAAATCGATATTGTTATCAAGTGCTAGTTTAGTTTTGCTTTCTTTAGATAATAAACTTATTTCACCACGCATTAAAAAATATCCATTTATAATTAATATCAATAATGAATTGGGATATTTTTTCTTTATTTCATTTAGATGGTGAATATGTCCGTTATGAAAAGGGTTATATTCAGCAACAATACCAACTATTTGCATAAAACACTTCCTTTATATATAAATTATAACAAATATTCTTTACTTTTATTTTTAAATTAGTATAATAACAAGAAAAACCAAAGGAGTGATTTAATGAAAATAAAAGTTGATAATTCAAAACAAGAAGTAAAAGGTAAAATCACAATTCCTAAAGGTTATTTGATTAATACAAAGATAAAAAGTTTAAAGTGTTGTGTTGATGGTGTTTTGAATAATCAAAAATTAATATTGAATGTCATCGGAGAGATAAAAATGAAAAATATTTATCCTTTCGAGTTAGAAATATCAGAAAATATAGAAAAATATTTACAAAAAAATCAAAATTCTCTTGATATTAACTTAATAATATGGGAGAATGTATTATTGGAAATACCAATAAATTTTATGGAAGATACCAAAAGAAATTTCAGCGATATTATTCCAGAAAGTGGAAGGAGTGAATAAAATGGCAGTACCATTTAGGAGAACTAGTAAAACTAAAAAAAGAATGAGAAGAACTCATCTTAAAAAAGATGCACCAACTTTAACAACATGCCCAAATTGTAAAGCAACAATAACACCACACCGTGCTTGTATGGAATGTGGATATTACAAAGGTAAAGATGTTATCAAAGTAGAAGAAAAAACAGTAGAAGATAAAAAAGACAATTAAGTCTTTTTTTATTTTTCTAAATATAAATTATCTGAATAATATTCTGGTTCTTGTGTTAGATTAATTTTTAATCCTTTAAGGAATTGCACCTCACTACTTTGGAGCATATAAGAAGAGTGTGCTTCACATCCAGCTAACTTATCTAAATTTTTAAGTGCTTGATCGAGTATTGGATTAGTTGCAGAGCATATAGAAAGTGAGATGAAAACTTCTGGAAGAGTTAATGCTTTAGGACTTTTATCAAAAAATAATGGTTTATATTTTAAAATAGGGCTTAAGACAGATGGAGAGAGTAAATCAACATTATCTGGTATTTTAGTAATGGTTTTAATAACATTTAATATAAGCGCACTTGAAGCACTTAATAATTTAGATTCCTTACCAGTAATTATTTTTTTATTAGGTAGTTCTAAAGCGAGAACATGTTTTCCTTCTTTTAAGGATTTTTCTAAACAAATAGGTATGACTTTTCTTTTATCTTCTTCTAATTTCATTTCATTCATTAAGACTTTGATCCTACTTGATACATCATATTCTTTTTGCCCTTGTTTATGTTCGCATAATGCATCGTAATATCGTCTTATTACTTCGTTTTTAGCAGCATCTTCAATAATCTTATTATCAATAATACAATCTCCAATTAAGTTGATACTCATTTCAGTTGGTGATTTATAAATGTTTGTATTAGTTATTTTATAGAGAATGTTTTTTAAAATAGGGAAGACTTCTAAGTCACGATTATAGTTTACGCTTTTAATTCCATATGCTT
>CAYTSC010000024.1:0-1498 GCA_964440475.1 uncultured Muribaculaceae bacterium | reverse complement strand
CATATTAATATCCTTTATATCAGCCGTAGATGCTTCATATGCAATATTCAATGGATGTTTAATAGATAAATTCCAAACAGGAAATGTTTCTACTTTAGCATAACCAGCTTTATTACCTCTTTTATGTTCGTGATAAAGTTGGGATAGGCAAGTGGCCAGTTTTCCTGAGTTTGCCCCAGGAGAAGAGATAACTACTAATGGTCTAGTTGTTTTAATATATGGATTAGCTCCATAACCTTCTTCGCTGACAATTATATCTATATCAGTAGGATAACCCTTTGTAAATGTATGGAAATACGTTTTTATTTTTTTAGACTCTAATCTTTCCGAAAAATCTTTAGCGCCTTTTTGATTATTAAATAAAGTAATTACTATTGAATTGATTTTATATCCTTGTTTTTTAAAGTCATCAATAGTCTTTAATAAATAGTTTTCATAAGTAATACCATAATCACCTCTGATTTTATTATTTTCAATATCAGAAGCATTAATAACAAAAATGAATTCTAAATCATCCTTTAACTCATTTAAAACTCTCATCTTAGAGTCAGGTTCAAATCCTGGTAGTACTCTTGCTGCATGATGATCATCAACTAATTTTCCGCCTATTTCTAAATATAAAGTATCGTACTTTTTCATTCTTTCCTTTATTTTATTACTTTGTAATTTTATGTATTTAGCATTATCAAAACCAATTTTCATATTTTCACCATACCTTATATTCCATTTTAATATACCAAATTGAAAAAGTCTATTTGCCTTTACTTGACAATAATTTTACAAAGTGACAAATATTCATTTGAAACACTTGCATTTTCCTAAATCAAGTAGTAATATAATGGTAGACAGTGGCAAGAAGTGGTGGAAAGTGGGGTGTGTTTATGTTGATGGGAGAATATCATCATTCAATTGATGATAAAGGAAGACTGATTATTCCTTCAAAATTTCGTTATGACTTAGGTGAGAAATTCATAGTAACAAGAGGATTAGACAAATGTCTATTCATCTATAGCGAAAAGGAATGGGATAAAGTAGTATCTAAATTAAAAAACTTACCATTTACTAAACAAAGTGCCCGTAAATTTATGCGTTTCTTTCTATCAGGCGCTACTGAATGTGAATTTGACAAACAAGGTCGAATTAACATTACCTCCCCATTGGTTAGTTACGCCGATTTAAAAAAAGATTGCGTTATAATCGGCGTAAATGACCGACTTGAAATTTGGTCAAAAGAAGGTTGGGATAATTTCCTAATCGATAATGAAAATGACTTATCAGATATAGCTGAAGATTTATATGTAACCGATAATCTATATATGGATGATTATTAATGCACACAAGTGTTTTATTAAAAGAAAGCATTGATAATTTACAAATTAAAGAAGATGGTATATACATCGATGCAACATTAGGTTACGGAGGACACAGCAGTGAAATACTTAGGAGATTAAAAAGGGGTTTCCTATTCGCCATTGATCAAGATAGTGATGCTATCTTG
>CAYTSC010000023.1:0-10628 GCA_964440475.1 uncultured Muribaculaceae bacterium | reverse complement strand
AGATACAATTGGTTGATTTTCCATCTCCGACACCTACTTCCTAGATTGATTATAACATTTACACATGAATTTTGAATGCTTAACAAATAATTTTACTTCCATTTTACATATAAAAAGCAAATATTATTCATTTGCTTTTTTACTTGATAAGAAAGAAACTCTTTCGGCAATAACTTCACTATAAGTTTGTTTTTTATCTTCCTTATCGATATAAGAATTCATTTGAATTCTACCTTTAATTCCAACAATATCTCCCTTTTTACAATAATCAGCTGTATTTTCTGCAATACCATTCCAAAGAACACAACGTATAAAATCGGTTTCATACACTCCATCAGAATTTTTAAAAGAGCGAGGAACAGCTAAATTTATTGTCATTACATGACCATTGTCAATCTTGTTTGCTAAAGGTTCTTCTGTTAGTCTTCCGACTAATACTACTTGATTTAACATAAAACCTCCTTTCATAGGCAATTTAGCATGATAATATTTGTTGGTCAAAGGAGCATAAATAAAATATGTATTTAATATATCTATAAAAATTTAAATATTTAACAAATATATTCAAAAATATATATACATAATTTGACAATTAAACAAGTTTAAGCATTTTAAATATATTGGAAATAACTATAAAATGTAATATAATTGATATGTAAAGTTATCATAAGGAGAAAGTTTATGAATACTAATTATATAAAATTATTTGGTTTCTCAAAATCACAAATTGAATATCATTTAACAAGAGGAGATTATAACGCTCATCATATGATTTTTTTGCCCCCAGTATTAAATAGTGAAACAAAAGAAAAATCAAAAATAAATTTTCTAATGAAATTATTTATAAAAAAATTCATTAGAAAGAATAAAGCTATTAATCCTAATTTCAACTTAAATTTTTTATACAATAATTTATCAACATTAACTATTAATGCTTTTTTAGCGAGTGGAACGATCGAAGCAAGGAAACATAAAATTTTAGCAAATTATGTTTCTGATGAAAATATAATAAACGTCTTTTCACCATTTCCTTTTGACGCTTTAACACATGAACTATTTCACGCAGCAACAACTTATAGGGGAAACCCCGATATAATATATATTGGTTTCAAACAAAATGATTATTTATTAGATAGGAGTATTGGTCATGGTTTTAATGAGGGGTATACATCATTAATTGATGTTAGAACATTCAAAAAAGACTATATGGCCTATCCTGTTCCTCATTTAGTAATGCAGCAAATTGAAAGAATAATAGGTCAAGAAAAATTAGATGAATATTATTCGAATTTAGATTTAAAAGGTTTAGTTAATGAAATGTCAAAATATACATTAGGAGAAACTTGCAAAAGACTAATTGTTAACCTAGATGATATGCTATATGCTCATGATAACGTTATTCAAAAAAAAGTTAAAGAAAAACAAAAAGTAGGAAACAAAAATTTAGCCAACGAATATTCTTTAGCAATTATGGGAGATTTAGCAGAATTAAAGATATTCGAATTAAAAGAAAAATATAAAAAAGGGATAACTATTGACCACCTAGAAATAGAATTGAAAAAATATTTAAAGGGAGTAATATCGGTTTATAAACAGAGTATTGATTTTACAGATTATCCTGATTTTAACAAAGAAAAACAACAAGAATTTATACTTTTAGCATTAAATCAATTAAAAGATTATATCGATGAAGTAGAGGCCGGACTGGATCCATATGATTGGCGAGAGGCAACGATGGAGATAAGCAAAGCAACAAAAGAATATATTAGAAATGTTCGCTTGCAAAATAGAGAATCAAATTCAGTTGTAAGAGCAGTTGAATTAATTGCTCGCGAAATTATAGGTCATGAAAAATATTATGATTATGTTTATAAAAATGATGGTATATATGATATTCTCTTAGAAATGGCAAAAAATGATGTTAAGGATGAGTTTGTAGAATTAACTGAAAACTTAGATTTAATGTTAAAAAAGGAATTAGCATTTAGGCAAGCACAAGATGATAATAATTGGTCAAGAGAAGTAGATGTTAATGAATATCACGAGTTAACATTTAATAATCTTGTCGATATTAAGGTTAAGTATTTAAAAAAACTAGTTAATAGTAATTCTATTAGCTTAGAAGATGGTAGAGATAATTTAAGAGAATTTGTTGGAATGATATTTGATTTATATAATGATCATGTTGATTACTCTAAAATTACTGATTTAAATATGTTTGAATATAAAAATCAACATATAAGCTTAGCATTAGATTATTATGATACGCTTATGTTGGAACAAAACCCCCATTTGCTTTAATTTGACTAAATGATTAAAATTTGCTAGTATATCAGCTATTATTTAAAAGAGGGGGAATAATAATTTTGAGTACATTAGAAGAATTAAGAGATTTTTTTGGAAGAGTAAGTGAAATGATAGAATACTTAAAAGAAAATAATCCGGAACTTCATCAAGATTTATTGAATAAATGTGTATACTGGGCACCTGAAGTATATCCAAACAACTTGTCAAATTGGGTTAATAGTAGATACCCATTAAATCCAAATGATGTTGAAACTTTGACAGTATATTCATTGCTAACTAATAGACCTATTGAAGTATTAAAACAACAAATGCAGGAACACCTAGGTTTATCTCCAAGATTATAGTAAAAAAATAAAAATCACATAATAGTGATTTTTTTATGAGAAAATATAGACAAAAACAAAAAATAATGATAATATAATCACTAGAAAGCAACTTTTTAAAAAAAGAAAAGAGGACTAACGTGAGCAAAATAAAAGTTTTTAGTTTGGGTGGACTAAATGAATTAGGGAAAAACACCTATATTGTCGAAATAGACGATAGTATTTTTATTTTAGATGCAGGTTTAAAGTATGCAATGGATACTATGTATGGGATTGATTATATAATTCCAGATTATTCGTATTTAATAAAAAATAAAAACAGAATCAAAGGATTATTTATAAGTCATAGTCATCCGGAAAATATGGGCGGAACAAAAGACTTAATAAAAGCTATTCCAGAATTAAAAGTATATGTAACGAAGTATGGAGCAAATATATTAAAGATGGAGGGTATTAGTGATAAAAATATAGTCCAAATATTACCACATAAAAAAATTAACTTTGATGAAATAAGTATATTTCCAATAAGTGTTAGTCACTCAACTCCAGATGCAGTTATGTATGTATTGAATACTAAAGATGGAGCAATTGTCTATACAGGAGACTTTATTATCGATCCATCAATGAAAGAACCATATGGAGTTGATTTAGGTAAAATAGCCTATGTAGGTAAACTAGGTGTACTTTTAATGATGTCTGAATCAATATTTTCAGAAAAAAAAGGATTTTCATCACCGCATCATCATTTAACATCATTTTTTCAAGATACAATGAATCGTAATGAAGGTAGAATAATGATTACATTACTGCCATCACATTTATATACTATTCAAGAAATATTTAATTCATTACAAAATTCCCATCGTAAAGTAGTAATAATGGGTCAAAAATTACAAAAAATAGTAAATATGGCTTTGGAAGAAGGCTATTTAAAAGTAAGAGATGGATTAATTGGTGATTTATCAAATGTTAAAGATAGTAACTCAGTATTATTAATCTGCGATGATAAAGAAACTCCATATCAAGCTATATCTAAAGTGGTAACAGGAAATGATAAGTATATTGAATTTAAAGAAACTGATACAATTATATTTGCAACTCCGACATATGATTCAAATGAAAAAGTTTTAGTTAAGTTAATGGATGAAGTTGCAATGAAAGGGGCTAATTCAATAACAATACCAAAAGATAAAGATATTTTACATCATGCTTCAAGTGAAGATTTAATGTTGATGTTAAGATTAATTAACCCTAAATATTATATGCCAGTTAAAGGTGAATATCGTCATCAAGTAGAAAATGCAGATCTAGCAAATGGATTAGGTATACCAAAAGAAAATATATTATTAAAACAAAATGGAGATGTTGTAACATTAATAGATGGAAATTTACAAGATACATTTGAAAATATAGGAGTAGAAGAAGTATTAATCGATGGATTAAATCATGGTGATATTGGAGACCTAGTAGTTAAAGATAGAGAAGTATTAAGTGAAAATGGCATAGTTCTAATAAGTGCTACTTTAGCAAAAAAAGGTAAAAAAGTCTTATATGGACCAGAAGTTATTACAAGAGGATTTATTTATATTAAAGATTCACAAGAAATGATTGCAGAAATCAAAAAGATTAGTTTAGAAATAATTCAAAATAATATTGTTAATAATTATATTGATTACAACAAAGTCAAGCAAGAAATAAGAGAGCATCTATCAAAGTACTTATATGCTGAAACAGAATGCAATCCAATGGTTATCGCGGTTATTCAAGAAATATAAAATCTAGTTAAAGCTAGATTTTTTTATTTAAAAAGGAAATTAAATATAATGTGTGTAGATATAGGTTGAAGGGAGGGATTATGAAAAAATATTTAATATTAGCTTTATTATTAATACCAATCAATATAAAAGCGGAAATATATTATACTGAATATCAACCATATCTACTAAATCAAAAAGAAAGACTAGAAATCAATGATTTATTTAAGGAGACGAAAGAAACAAAATACTATTATGAAGAAGAAGTAAAATATAATGAAGGATATCATTCATGTAATCAAATATATATTGATAAACCATATAAAGATGAAAAAAATACAATACTTTATAGGAGAGACGAATCATTAAAAAATAATCCTGGTTATACAAGAGCAATGTTATTTGCAACTGATGACTTTATTGTAAAAGAATTTAAATATTTAGTATTGGACTTCATTCCAGAAACATTTCTTTTTAATACTAATTTAGAAAGATTGAACTATACGATTAGAGATAATAAAATCATACTAGAAAAAGAAATAAGTGTTTTAGATTTAATTATATATTTAGATGGTAGCAATACTTCATATGGAGTAATAGAGTTTAATAATGGTCAAAAATTTCAATTAGGTACAGTAATATTTAATAATCCATATGTAGAAGTTAATTTTGCGTCTTTTGAAAATATGATGCCGAGAGTTAAATCTTTAGGTGTGTATACAACATCGATATTTTCAGAGTTTAGTTACCATGTTAAGCACATTTATCATTGCTTGTTTTACGATATTAAGAAAGAAATTAAAACTACTAATGAAGAAGTAGATAATTATATAAAAAAAGAAAATATTTATAATTATCAAAAAAGAGATTACATTGATTTAAAAGATTATTTAATAGTAAACAAAAAAGAAAATAATATAAAAAACATTATTAATTCAACTTCAATTAATGAAGATGACTTAACAATTGATGTTAAGTTTGATGTTAATACTAATGGAGTATATGAAGCGACAATTTCCTATAAAGAAATAGAGAAAAAAAGACCGATAATAGTTTTAAATGATATTGAAATAAAAGAAACAAATTGTCCTAAAGAAAAAATAAAGTATATAGATAGAAATATTATTATTGAAAAGGAAAAGCCTGTTTATATTGAAAAAGAAAAGCCAATTTATATTGAAAAAGAATGTAATCCAATAATTAAAGAAAAAATAGTTGAAAAGCCAATCGAAGTAGTTAAAAAATGTGAAGCAAAAGTAGTTACTAAAACATCGGAAAAACCTAAAAAAGATATAAGAATAATATCCGATGTTGAAAAAGAAGTTAATAATAAAACATCTCAGCTTAGTGGAAGCCCATTAAAAAATATAGAATATAAAAAAGCAAATAAAAGCAATGACTCTAAATTTAATTATGGGTATTTATTACCGGTAATACCTGTTGTCTTAATTATATATAGAAAATTAAAAAGAAATTCTTAATTACATTGTTTAAAATCTTTAACTATTATATAATTAATAATAGGGTGTGATAAAATGAAAAGAATAATAGATGGCAACGAAGCATGTGCTAATAAGGCTTATTTGTTTAGTGAGTTATCGGCTATATATCCGATAACTCCTTCAAGTCCAATGGCTTCACATATTGATTCATTAAGTAATGATGGAAAGAAAAACTTATTTAACGATACAGTTCAAGTAATAGAAATGCAAAGTGAAGCAGGTGCTGCTGCAATGGTTCATGGAGCATTACAAAGTGGAGTATTAGCATCCACTTTTACAGCCAGTCAAGGTTTATTATTGATGTTACCAAACATGTATAAAATAGCAGGTCAAATGTTACCCGCGGTTATTCATGTTGCTTCAAGGAGTATAGCAACACATGCATTATCTATATTTGGAGATCATCAAGATATATACGCTGCTAGAATGACTGGTTTTTGTATTTTATCATCGAATAATGTTCAAGACGCGAGTAACTTAGCTTCTGTAGCTCATTTAGCGGCAATTAAATCAAGTATGCCATTCATTCATTTTTTTGATGGATTTAGAACAAGTCATGAAATAAATACAATTGAAGAATTAAGTGATGAAGATGTATTAAAATTAGTTGATCATGAAGCAATAAATAAATTTAGAGAAAGAGCTATTTTGTTAAATAATGTTAACACTAGAGGAATGGCTCAGAATGAAGATATATATTTTCAGTCATCAGAAGCAAGGAATAAAGCCTATACAGAAGCGACTTTAATAGTTGAATATTACATGGAAAAAATAAATGAATTAACAAATTCTAATTATGCTCCTTTTGTCTATTATGGTCATGAAGAAGCTGAGAGATTAATAATAGCTATGGGAAGTGTTAATGATACAATTAAAAATGTAGTTGATGATTTAAATAGTAAAGGAGAAAAAGTAGGTTTAATTTCAGTTTATTTATACCGTCCTTTTAGTCGTGATTATTTACTTAAAACAATTCCTAAAAGTGTTAAGAAAATAGCTGTATTAGATCGCACTAAAGAACCAGGTAGTGAAGGAGAACCACTATATTTAGATGTCAAGAGTGCTTTATGTCAATTTGAATTACAAATAGTGGGTGGAAGATATGGACTATCTTCTAAAAACACTACTCCAGCTGATATAAGAGCTGTTTATAAAATGTTAGAAGAAAATCCAAAACATAATTTCACAATTGGAATTGAAGATGATATAACTAATTTAAGTCTACCAATCGAAGATTATGAGATTAAATCTACATATCAAGAGTTGTTGATATATGGATTCGGTTCTGATGGAATGGTTAGTGTTTCAAAAGATTTGATTAAAATAATTGGAGAAGAAAAAAAATTATACTCTCAAGGATATTTTGAGTATGATTCTAAAAAGAGTAATGGGACAACTATATCTAATCTTAGATTTAATAAAACCCCCATCCGAGCGCCTTATTATGTAACTCATCCAGGTATTGTAGTAGTCACAAAAGATAAGTATTTAAAGAATTTTGATTGTTTAGAAAAAATTCAAAAAAACGGAATATTTTTATTAAACACAACGTTAAAGGAAGAAGAGTTAAATGACTTTCTGCCTAATAGAGTTAAAAAACAAATTATGGATAAAAAAATTAAAATGTTTATTGTTGATGGGGAAACTATTTCTATAAAAAATAATATTAAAGGTAGAATTAATACCATTATGGCAACTATTCTTTTAGAAATGGTTGGAATAAATAATTATTTTGAAATAATGGAAAAACAAATTAAAAATAATTTTAAAACTAAAGGCGAAGAAATAATTCAAGCTAATCTTAATTGTATTAAAGAAGGAAGAAAAAGTTTAGTACAAGTTAATACTAATTTTACATACAGTGAAGATCAAGAATATCAAAAAAGTATTGTAGAATTAATTAATAATCGTGAGGGAAATAAATTAAAAGTAAGTGAATTATTAGATTATAAAACAGGAGTTTTCGCTGGTGGTAATTCTAAATACGAAAAAAGAAATCTAAGTAGTCAGATATCGACTTGGGATAAAGAAAAATGTATTGAATGTATGATGTGTTCGTTAGTTTGTCCACATGCAGTCATTAGACCATTTATTTTACCGAAAGAACATGAATATGCTCATAATGGTAAAGAGATGAAAACAAATCCTGATAATAACTTCTTAATTAGCATCAGTGGGGCAGATTGTACAAGCTGTGGTCAATGTATGAAAGTGTGTCCAACCAAAGCATTATCATATGGTGCATTCGATGAAGAAAAACAAAATATAGCGAATGATTTATTTGAAAATTATGAAAATCCAAAAGATGCCAATTTATTTACTATTAAAGGAAGTCAATTAATTAAGCCCAAGTTTGAATTTTCTGGTGCATGTGCTGGTTGTGGAGAGACACCATATATTAAGTTATTAACTCAATTATATGGTGATCGCTTGTTAATTGCTAATGCTACAGGATGTTCTAGCATTTATGGAGGAAGTGCACCTTCAACTCCTTATTCAATACCATGGGCCAATTCGTTGTTTGAAGATAATGCTGAGTTCGGATTCGGTATATTAAGTGGTCATACTAAAATACGTAATAGAATAGCTCAAGTAATGGAACAATCTAAAGATGCTGTACATCCAGAATTAAAAGAACAATTTGAAAAATGGTTGAGTAATCCAAATGATTATAAAAATACTAAAGAAGTATATGATTCTTTAGGAGTAGAAAACGTTCCTAAAGAAATAATGGATCTTAAAAATTATATTCCAAGTCCAAGCGTTTGGTGTATTGGGGGAGATGGCTGGGCTTATGATATAGGTTTTGGTGGAATCGATCATGTTTTATCAAGTAATGAAAACATAAAAATATTAGTTCTTGATACAGAAGTGTATTCAAATACAGGAGGTCAAGCAAGTAAGTCGAGTGGTTTTGGTCAGGTGGCTCAATTCGCATCATTTGGTAAAAAAACCAATAAAAAAGACTTATTCAAAATCGCAATGACATATCCAAATGTCTATGTTGCTTCAATTTCATTAGGCGCGAATTACATGCAAACAATCAATGCTTTTAAAGAAGCTGAAGAACATAATGGACCAGCCATCATAATCGCTTATTCACCATGTATAGAGCATGGCATTAAAGGCGGTATGTCTAATGGAATGGAAGCTCAAAAGAAAGCGGTTCAAGTAGGATATTCATTATTAATGAGATATAACCCGGAACATGAAAAATTGACGCTAGATTCGCCTAAACCAGACTTTGAAAAATATGAAGAGTTTTTAAATAATGAAGTTAGATATAATTCATTAAAATTAAAAGATGAAAAATTAGCTAAAGAATTATTTGAAGCTAATAAAAAGGCAGCTGAAAAGAGATATAATTATTACTCAGAAATGGCTAAAAAGGATTAATAATCCTTTTTATTTTCTTTTAAAAGAAAATAGTTTATAATATATAACAATTTGGGAGGAATAATTGTGAATTATGATTTAATCAAGGAAAGAGTAGATAGGTATAAAAAAAATATATTGCTCTTAGCTGTTGTGGTTTCAAAAAAACAAGCAGTAGAAAATATATCTAATGAAAGGGTCAAAGAATTAACCATATTTTCTTTAGAAAAACATTTAGATACACTGTGGAAAGAAATGCAACAGGGTTTAGCTCAAAATAATTTTAATATTAAATTAGAAAATATTAATGCAATAGTTTCTGAAATAAAAGAATTAAAAGAAGAAGCTAATCCAAAAGAAAAAAACAAGTATAACAAATTACTTGCAGAAATAAGGAAAATAAGTACACAAGCATTTTATGTTAGAAAATTAAGTGATTTATCTAATTTGCCTTTTGGAATAGAAAAATTAAATTTGTTGAATTTTTTTATTAAAAATGATGAATTCAAAAAATCTATTGAAATAATTATGGCGGAAAATAAAAACGAATGTAGAAAAAATTTAGAATTTATTAAAGTAAACAATTCGAAGATGTTTGCCAACATTTTATCATTAGTTCAAAGTGTCGCAACTGAAAAGGGACTTTCAAAATCGGAGATAGAAGAAATTAAAGAAAAAATCATTTCTTCATATATTAAAGAAGAAGTAGTTTATATTGTATCTAGGACTATGGTATTGGATGTAACAGAAGAAAGTAAAAAAAATATAGTTAATGGATTTTTGAGTTTTGAAACTACTGAAGTTACCGAATTAAAATATAGAGATCGTGAAACAGAAAAAGAAAAGTACTATTCATCATACTTAGCTTATAAAAATGCTTGTTCGAATTTAGGAGAATATTTATTTGATTTAGAATCAAAAGCTGATAATAAAGATCCTGAAGTATTTGAGCATACGCTAAATAAAATATTTAAAACAATAATCAATGATTCAAATCAACTTGAAAACTTTATTAATACAAATGGCTTTGTTTCTTCTTTAGAAAATATTAAGCAATTTTTAGATAATATTCAAGAACCAATAAGAGGTCGTAATTTTATGATATTGAAAACATTAATTGAGAAATTACCAAGTCAATTTGTAAAAGAAGCAGAAAAATATTTTAATAGTCATCAGGAAAGTTATGATATAAATAAAATACAAATTCAAAGAAATAAATTAGTCGATAATCTTAAATGTTTATCAGAACATTTACTTAATACAGTTCCTGCTAGATCGAAAGTTAGAGATTCAACTCCAGCTAATATTCAATACAAATTAGTTCCTTAAAAACAATAATAAATTTATAATAATAAAAAAGAATCTCT
>CAYTSC010000022.1:0-10796 GCA_964440475.1 uncultured Muribaculaceae bacterium | reverse complement strand
GATATAATATTATTAATACTCTTGGTGAAGAGAATATTAGGAATACTGTTAAATCAGCTTATGATAAGTGGATTGCTGATGGAAGACCTAGTGCTTGTGGAGATGAAATCATCAATACAGAGTTATATTTGAAAAAATATATGGAGGAAATCAAGGTCGGTTATAATGACATTAGCAGTTCTACAGACTTCTTATTCCATGTTGATAGTGATGTAAAAGTATTTGCAAAAAATTTGAAAAAATATGAAGGAACAACGCTACAGTATATTGGTATTATGCCTCAAAAAAATAGTTTAGATAAGTATATTAATAATCTAAGCGTTGATAATATCAAGACATTAATAAATAATTTAAAATCAATTGAATTAAATAATTTTAAAGATGGTTTTGTTACTGAAATTTCTGGTTATATTCCAATGTTTAAGTTTGAAAGCGAGTTTAATTTAATAAATAATTTAAAAACATTAGGAATTAATGATGTTTTCGACAACACTAAAGCAAACTTATCAAAAATGACAGACGACAAAGCTGTAATTAGTTCAGCTTCACATAAAGCAAATATTGAATTTTCTAACGAAGGAATAAAAGCAGCGGCCGCAACAGAACTTGGAGGCTTTGGTGCTGCTGATTGTGGATTTGACTATATATATAAAATTCCAATAGAGAAAATAGATTTAACATTTGATAAACCATTTTTATTTTTAATAAGAGATTTGGAATCGGGTGAAGTCTGGTTTACTGGTTCGACATATACACCAATGGAATACGTACCTGAAGATTATTAATTTAGATTAACAATTGACATTTTATCATAAGCCTGTATAATTATAGTCAGTAAGAGCGATTGTCCTTGACCGTTTGGTTGGGGGGAATCGTTCTTACTTTTTTCTTGTGTATACTTTAAATGCATTATTATGATTAATTATTATGGTATTAACCTAATTTCTTTATTTGTTTTTGCAGATTATTTTTAGTTGTTTTAATATTTCTTTTTTCTGGTTTTTAATTATGATATAATAGTTAAAGGAAATTTTACAATTAATTAAGAGTGGTACTTGGAATTGAGTATATACACTACGTAATAAAATTATTATTATGTTACTAAAATAATTGGAGGTATGATTATGAAAAGAGATATATTTATTGGTGGTGCTTGGCCATATGCGAATTATTTATTACATATTGGTCATTTAGCAGCGCTTTTACCAGGCGATTTAATAGCAAGATATTATCGTTTAAATGGTGATAATGTTATTTATGTGTCTGGATCTGATAGCCATGGAACCCCTATAACTCAAAGGGCAAAAATAGAAAATAAAACTCCTGAGGAAATCGCTTCATATTACCATAAAGAATTTGTTAAGACTTTTGAGAAAATGAATTTTAGTTATGATGAGTATTCTGATACTAGTACTGAATACCATATAAAAGTTGTTCAAGATTATTTTTTAACTATGTATGAAAATGGTTATTTATATGAATTAGAAGCTCCGGAAGTTTATTGTGAAGCTTGTAATGAATATTTATCAGATCGAGAAATAGTAGGTACTTGTCCACATTGTGGAGGCGTTAGTACTGGTGATCAATGTGATGAATGTTTAACTTCGTTAAACAATAATGAATTATTAGATAAACATTGTAAAAATTGTCATAGTATAACAACTATGAAAAATAATAAACACTTATATTTTAAATTAACTGCATTTGCAAATGAATTACAAAAATTAATCGATAATAATTCAGACAGATGGAGAAAAAATGCTTTAGGTGAAGCACAAAAATATTTGGATATGGGACTAGTAGACCGAGCTGCAACAAGGCAAATAGATTGGGGAGTTAAAGTACCGATACCTGGATATGAAAATAAAAGAATTTATGTTTGGTTTGAAGCGGTATTTGGATATTTATCAATGGCAAAATTAGTCGCTGAAAGAATAGGGATTGATTTTGATGAGTATTTTTCTAATGATAATAAAAAATTGAGAACATATTATGCTCATGGAAAAGATAACATTACTTTTCATGCTACAATATTTCCGGCTTTAGAATTGGCATTAAAGAAAAACTATCGTTTACCTGATTACATCATTTCCAGTGCATATTTGACATTGAATGAAGAAAAAATGTCTAAAAGTAAAGGAAATTTAATAACAGTTAATGAATTATTAGAAAAATTTGAATCAGATACAATTAGGTTTTATTTTACATTAAATGGACCGGAAACAAGAGATACAAGTTGTTCAATTGAGGATATAGTAAAGACTCATAATAAATTTTTAGTTGGAGTATTAGGTAACTTTATTAACAGAAATTTATCATTTGTTTTGAAAAAATTTGAAGGAGAAATTATATACTCTGAAATAGATGAATATATAAAGAAAAGGACAATATCTGTATATGATGAAGTTGGTATATTAATTGAAAAAGGCGAATTTAAAAGTGCTTTAAACTTAGTTTTAGATTATATTAGTTCTGGTAATAAATATTATGATGAAAAACAACCATGGATATTGGCTAAAGAAAATATTGAAGAATTCAATAAAGTGACTTATACATGTGTCTATATGATGGCTAATATAGCGAATTTAATTAATCCATTCATACCAGATACAAGTATAAGAATTATTAAACTATTAAAATTAGATGATCCTAAATGGAAACACATTGAATTAAAAGAAAATATTAAATTGGATGAAATCAGTCTATTATTTAATAAAATAGATTAAAATCATGGTAAAATTAGTGAAGATGTATTATAATATGTTTGTAATTAAGTGTTGATTAATAAACAAGTAGTTTATGAAATTTTATTTAGAGAGTTAGTGGATGGTGGAAACTAATTAATATTCATAAATGAATTACATTATTATGAACTTAGTCAGTTAGACCTGTTATAGTCTGAATAAGAGTATAGATTAATATCTATAAACTAAGGTGGTACCGCGATAATTCGTCCTTATACGACGAGTTTTTATGTTTTAGAAAGGGAAAAATATTATGAAAACAAATTATGAGAAGATCAAAGAAAGAGGATATGTCTATCAATCTACAGATGAAAAAGCAGTTAAAGATCTGATTAATGGCAAACCAATAGCATTTTATTTAGGAATAGATCCAACTGCTGATTCGCTTCATATAGGCCACTTTTTTGCATTAACATTGGTTAGAAGACTCCAAAAACTCGGTCATAAACCGGTTATTTTGGTTGGTGGCGCAACAGGAATGATCGGCGATCCATCGGGAAGAAGCGATATGCGAAAAATGATTACTAAAGAACAAATTGCTCATAATAAAAATGAGATTAAAAAATTAGTTAGTAAGTTTGTAAAATTAGATGGTGATAATCCAGGAGTAATTGTCGATAATGCTGATTGGATTAATCCATATTCTTATATAGATTTTATGCGTGATATTGGAACTCATTTTAATGTTAATAAGATGCTTGCAACTGATGCTTATAAGAAAAGAATGGAAGAAGGTGGGTTAACATTTTTAGAGATGGGCTATATGTTAATGCAAGCATATGACTTTGAATATTTAAATAAAAAGTATGGATGTATCCTTCAAGTTGGTGGTTCAGATCAATGGCCAAATATAATAGCGGGAGCAGATCTTGCAAGAAAACTCGACTATTTAAATGAAGTAGAAGATCGAAATTTACAAGGTTTAACTTGTCCGTTACTCGTAAAAGCAGATGGAGAAAAAATGGGAAAAACTGCTTCTGGAACTTTATGGATATCAAGAGAAAAAACCACAGTTTATGATTTTTATCAAATGTTTATAAATTCTTATGATGAAGATGTTGAAAGATTATTAGCGTTTTTCAGTGATTTTGAAATGGATTATATTAAACAAATATGTACTAGTGATATAAGAGAAGCTAAAAAAATAATGGCATTTGAAGTAACTAAATTAGTTCACGGAGAAGATGAAGCTATTAAAGTCAAAGAAGCTAGTGAGGCAATTTTTAGTGGTAGCATAACTGATGATATACCTTCTTTTGAATTAGATAAGACTTTACTAAAAGAACCTGAAAATGGCTTGGATATTATTGTTTTATCAAATTTAGTTACATCAAAATCAGAAGGAAGAAGATTAATAGAACAAAATGGTCTTACAATTAATCAAGAAAAGATAACTGATGTAAAATTTGCTATTACAGAAAAAGAATTGAATGAGAATTATATAATAGTTCAAAAAGGAAAGAAAACATTTTTGAAAATAATTTTCAAATAGTATTAGGAAGAGAAAATATGGAAACAAAAATAATATATTTTGTTCACGGAACTACATATGATAATGCAAGTGATAGATGTAGTGGCTGGAAACAAGTAAAGTTAAATGAATTAGGCCAAGAACAAGCTGTTAACCTTGGAAAGGTAACGTCAAATTTGCAATTTGATGTGCTTTATACATCAGATTTAGTTAGAGCAATTGACTCTGCAAATTTAGCTTGGCCTCAACTAAATAAAATTCAAGACGAGAGATTAAGAGAGTGTAATTATGGTGATTATGATGGAGAAAGTAAAGATCTTGTTGTTTATGAAAATCATATTGACGAACCTTTTCCGAATGGAGAATCTCTTAAGGATGTTGAAAAAAGGGTGAGGGAATTTATTGATTATGTAAAAACAACTTATCCTGGTAAAAATGTTGCTGTAGTTGCTCATCGTGCTCCGCAGTTGGCTTTTGAAGTGATAACTAAAAACATCTCTTGGGAAGAAGCAATTAAAAATGATTGGCGTAATACGAAGTCATGGCAGCCAGGATGGGAATATATAATAAAATAAAAATATATTGCATAATCTTATAGATGTGTTAATATTAGTCTATATTTAGGAGGTTTTGTGGTAAAGTTTTGTTTTATTATTTTAGATAAAAAAATATTTTTTTATACAGATAGCAAAAAATGTATTGAAAAAATGAATGAAAAGAAATCAATTTTGAAGACAATGCCATGTGAAATAGTTTGTCTAGGTGAAACTTCATCTGTTTTAGAAACTGAAAATGTAATATGTTTTTTAAATACAGATGAAAAAAATATAAGGCTAGACAAAGAAGAAAATATGGCATTTTTATTTGGCAAGGAAGAAGAACTGTTTTTTCCAGACATAATTTATTTGGCTATGGGGATGTTTGCAAATGTATTTCAAAATGAAGGAAAATACTTTTTACAAGCATCAGCAATTAAATATAATGATTCTGATTCAGTATTGTTTCTTGGAGATCCCGGTTCTGGAAAAACTACTATTGCATATTTGATTTTTCGAGAACTAGGGGGTAAGTTAATAAGCAATGATAACGTATTAGTAGGAATGGATGTTGACGGGGATTTTTCAACTTTTGTTGGTAGCAAATCAGTTCAAATGAGATTAGGAGCAATCAAATTGCTTTTACCTGAATTACTGGAAGGTATTAATATTCCAAAATCCGATAAAAATGATATGGATATTAAACTGAATATGGATAAAAAATTAAAAAATATGGGTTTGGAATATGCTGATAATAGCAAAGTTAAAAACATTTGTTTAATAAATACTTTAAAAGATTCAGACGCTATGCTTTTTCAAAAAGAATTGGTAGATAGTAGGCTCAAAATATATGAACACTTAACAAAACAGATAAGAAGTAATAGATATGTGATAACGAGTTTTGATTACCCTTTGCCTTCTTTTGAAAAAGATGAATTTTTACAAAAAAGATACGATTTAACAAAAAAAATAGTTGATGATGTAAACATTATTGAAGGAAGAGGAGATGTTCATCAACTAGTAAAAAAATTATCGGGGAGCTTACGATGAAAAAAATATTATTAGTAACACTGCCTCCTAAATCACATAGAACAAGTGAAGAAAATCTTGGATTGTTATACTTAGCTTCATCCCTTAGAGAAAAAAACTATGAAGTAGAAGTATATGATGCATGGTTAAATGATTACAGTTTTGACAAAGTATATAATAAAGTAATAAGTGAAGATTATTTATTCATAGGCTTTAGTTCATATATGACAAATACAAAAATAACGATTGATATGATTAATAAAATTAAAGAAAACAATAAAAATATTAACGTTGTTTGTGGTGGTTTTGGTCCTACTTTTTATCCACATGAACACTTACTTTCTGGAGCAGATATTGTTAGTCTTGGCGAGGGAGAAGAAACAATTATTGAACTCGCAGAATATTTTTTAGAAAAAAGATCAATTGAAAGTGTGAAAAATATTGGATATATTAAAGATGATGTATTATGTTTAACATCACCAAGACCTCTTTTAGAACGTTTGGATAATATTCCTTTTCCTAGTCGAGACTTACTTGATTTAACTATGAAAAATAAGTCTTCGGTAAGTATGCTAACTTCAAGAGGATGCACTGGTAATTGTAACTTTTGTTCTGTTATTGCATTTTTTCGTCTAACAAAAGGGAAAATATATAGAACAAGAAGTGTAAAAAACATTGTGGAAGAAATTGCTTTTTTATATGAAAAAGGTGTGAGATTTATCAAATTTGTTGACGATTCATTTATTGATGGCAACAGAGATGAAAGATGGTGTGAGGAATTTTCAAATGAAATAAAGGAAAAAAATATCAAAGTCCATCTTAGAGGTCAAATTAGAGCAGATAAAGTAACTGATAAAATAATGTATTTCCTTTCAGAAGCTGGTTTTTTTAGTTTTGCATGTGGAATAGAAAATGGTTCGGATACAGCTCTTAAAAGAATGAATAAGAAAGCAGATAAGAAAACAAACCAAAAAGTAATCGATATTTTTAACAAATATAGCGTTATAATGCAGATGGGTTTTATTTTATTTGATAAAGATACAACGATAGAAGAATTAAAAGAAAATTATAACTTTTTACTTAACAACAAAAAAGTTATAACAAAAGGTATTTTCTCAGAAATGTTTTCTGCTACCGGAACAAAATTAAATAATGATTTATTAGAGGCAAATGAATTAATTGAAATAAGTGATTTTATTTCTAATAATAATAAATATGAAATTGTTGATGATGAAGTTAAAGTTGCTTATGAAGCGCTTAAAATTTGGCATAAGTCTCATAGTGAAATTTATGATAAATTGATTGATCCAATTACAGCTCCAAAGGCAATTGGCTTAGAAAACATTCATAAATTAACCGAAATATTCGCACTTGTTAAAGAGCGAGATTTGGAAATATTTAAATATGTTTTAGATTGTATAGAAGAAAATATGGAACCAAACATATATGAAAAAATTAAAGAAAATAAAACGTTTTATAAAGATATCGAAAAAAATATTAATGAGATTTATGATATAAGTGGACTTGAATATAATGCTGAAAAAAATCCATTTATATGATTAGAGGGAGACAAAAAATGTTTAAAAATATTGGTTGGACATTAGGAAATGATTGTCCATGTAAGTGCAGACATTGTTATTCTGCAAATGTTCGAGAAAAAGGTGCGAATTTATCAAAAGAAATAGTAGATAAAGTTATAGAAGAGATAATGAGCGTTGGTGCAGAAACTATTAATTTTGGTGGTAATGAACCCATTTTTACAAATGGTCTTAATATAAAAAAGAGTTTTCTACCTTACATTATTGAAGAGTGTACGAAAAAAGGTCTTAAAATCGGAATAACATCTGCTGGGCCTTCGATAATCGCTTTAGAAAAAAATTATAATGATTCATTTAAAAAACTAAATGATATTGATATTAGTATTGATTCTCCAATTCCAGAAGAACATAATTTAAATAGAGGCGCCGATGTATTTGATATGGCTATAGAATCATTAAATATCTGCAACAAATATGAGATACCCCATACTTTAGTTATGTGTGCTATGAAATGGAATTTCACTATTGATAGAATTTCAAAGCTAGTGGATCTAGCTAAAAAGTACAATGCAAACATTAGAATTAATATGTTTAAACCAATCGAAAAAAGGCATATTGAAATGATGCCGACAATAAAACAAGTTATTGAAGGATATGATTATTTAGTAGAGCATTGCTATACTTTGGATATGTCTGATCCAGTATTATCAGCTAAATATGATAATTTACTGACAAGTGGTTGTTCTTGTGGAATAAATTCTTTAAGAATAAATTCTATTACACCAGAAGGAGAAATATCAGTATCTCCTTGTGTATATATGCATCACTTTAAAGTGGGAAACGTTCTCAAAGAACCACTTCTGAAAATAGTTGCCAGTGATGAGTTTAAGAAATTTAATTATAGAAAAGAGAATTATAGTCTTATCAAAGGATGTGAAAATTGTTCTAAAGGAAGCATATGTAGAGGCGGATGTGCAGCAAGTGCTTATTGGTATAATTATCATAAGAATGGTAGAAAAGAAATCCTTAGCAAGGACCCATATTGTATAATAGATGAGGATAGTAATATTGAAGCGAGTTTTAAAAAGGGAGAAACTCTAGTCCATGAAAATTATTTGTGTACTTGGATAGGCAAAGCAAAATAAAATTGTTATAATATATTATAAGGAGTGATAAAATGGAAAATACAAAAGATTATATTGGTAAGAAAGTTACAGTGAAAATGGATAGACAACTAGGGACTGCTCATCCTAAATGGGGTTTTATTTATAGTTTAAATTACGGTTTTATTCCAAATACAATAAGTGGTGATGGGGAAGAGCTTGATGCATATGTAGTTGGTGAGTTTAAACCCCTTGAAGAGTTTACAGGAGTTGTTATTGCCTTAATACATAGAACAAATGATAATGATGATAAATTAGTTGTAGCTTCAGAAGGGGTTAATTATACAGATGATCAAATTCGAGCTTTGACTGAATTTCAAGAAAAATTCTTTGAATCAGAAATATATAGATAATGAAAACCTTGGTAGAAAACGGGTTATTTTTAGATGAAAATCTGATTTTTCAGAAAAAAAACATATTGATAGTAAATGATCGTATAGAGTATATTGGTAATGAAAAAAAAGAAGCCGATAAAATTATCGATGCTAAAGATAAGATTATTTTGCCTGGCTTTATCAACGGTCATGTGCATTTTGGAGAATGTTTTGTTAGAGGATTTGAAAATAGCTTAAATACAGAAGAATATATTAAGTATGCCGATAACATTAATATAGGAAAAAACCAAGAAAAGATTAGAAGTATTTCATCAATGATGGCTATTTTAGAAAATTTAAGTTATGGAAATACAACTATGAATGGAATAAGAGGAATTGAAGAAGCAAAAAAATCAAAAGCCAGATTTTATCTTGGATATCCATTCATGAAGTCAAAAAAACTAGGAAAGTATTTAGAAAATGCTTTTGATATGATCGATAATTTTCAAGTAACGGATTTGATTAGCCCATGCATTTTCATTCATTCACTTACCACAGTAGATGAAAATATTTTAAGTGATATAAGTCAATATATAAAAGAAAAAGATATTTTTGTAATAATGCATTTTTTAGAAACCGAAGATGAAAGAAATAAAATACAAAAAAAATATTCTTTAGAACCTCTTGAAGTGCTAGAAAAGTACAATTTATTAAATAAAAAAACTCTTTTAGTTCACTGTTGTTACATAACAGAAAGCGAAATGGAAAAAATACAAAAAAATGATGTCAGCATTTGCATTTGTCCAATAAGCAATGCTAAATTGGGTAATAAAGTTCCAGAAGTTAACAAAATTTTATCAAAGAAAATAAACATATTATTAGGAACAGATGGTGGAGCAACTAATGACAGTTTTTCATTGATAGAAGAAATGAAGTTTTTATCGCTATTACAACATGTTGATTATAGAGAAATATATAAAATGGTTAGTCATAATCCGAATAAGTTTTTTATGCGTGATATTGGAATAATAAAAGAAGGATATAAGGCCGACTTGATTTTTTATGAGATCGATACCACTCTTGTAAGCAAGTATTTGTTAGATTTGATAAACAGAGGTCAAAAACCAGTTGCGGAGATGATGATAAATGGACAACATGTTATTAGAGATTATAATAATGTATTTATTGATAGAAAAATTATAAATAAAGAAAAAGAGGAATTAGTAAAAGAAATATATGATTTTTATATGTTTATTCACAAAAAAACCAGGTTCGGTGAAATGAAAAATCGATGAATTTGAGAATGGAATATAAAAAAAAGATTGTATATATTTACAAAACATTGCATTATTAATGGTGATAGGCTATAATAAGTGCAGATTTGTATTTGGAGATGGAACTGGGTTGAATCATTATTTTGAAAACAATGAGGACTTGAAGAGTGAATTGAGAGTTATCGATTATTCTTATGAAGAATATAACTTTTCTTTTTCTAGTGACTTAGGAGTTTTTTCTAAAGACCATATCGATTATGGAAGTAAAACTTTAGTAGAAACTCTTTTATCTTTTAATAAAAAGTTTAACTCTATCTTAGATGTAGGTTGTGGATATGGTTTTATCGGTATTGTTTTAGCAAAAATAATGAATAGTAGGGTAGATTTAATCGATGTTAACAATCGTGCAGTTCACTTGTGTAATAAAAACATAAAAGAAAACAAAATAGATGGCAATTCATTTATAAGTAATAGTTATGAGAACGTAGATTCATCTTATGATTTAATAATTACAAATCCACCAATAAGAGCTGGTAAAAATGTGGTTCTAGACATTTTATTAAATGCTAAAAAACATTTAAATAAAAATGGTGAATTATGGTTTGTAATTAGAAAAAATCAAGGTGCTAAAAGCATTGAAAAAGCCATATCTTTAGATTATTCAGTCGAATTAGTTAAAAAAAGTAAAGGTTTTTACATTTTTTGTGCGAAAATTATTGACAAGTCT
>CAYTSC010000021.1:0-11496 GCA_964440475.1 uncultured Muribaculaceae bacterium | reverse complement strand
AATCAAATTAACTAAATTAGAAATACTAATAAAAAAAATAATGCTAATCGATAAAGAAAAATATGATGAATATGTAAGGAAATTAGCTATAATAAAGAGTATGTTTTTTTTAGAAGAAAATAATCTTCAAGCAGAAAGCTTATTAAATGAAGAATATAATTTCCATATAGAAAAAAACATAAATCCTCAAATATATGGTGATGTTATTAAATTTGTAAATGGTAGCTGTTTACAAATTGAAACTCACAAGCATTTTATCGATTTTATTAAACAAATAATTAATGAAGAGGCATTGAAAATTCCTGATGTTCAAAAAATTATTGTAAAAAAGGGATATGAGTTTTTAAAAGATGATTTTGATAATGTACATGATCTAGTGCATTTTTACACTGATGAAATAATTAATGATTTAGTTAATAAACACCTAATGAAGCTGAAGAAAAATCAATTAGAGAAATGAATCATTTAGAATTAATTCATACATATTTAACAAAAACCAATGGTAAATCTTATAAACATTTTAGTAAATTTATTATTGATGTAATGAAGGGTATAAATGTAGAGCAGCTTGAAGGATTCAGTAGTTACTATAGTGAAATCATTGAATTTACTACTGATCATAATCATCTAAATATATCATACACAAAAGTAATTTATGATTTGATGTATATGTTGTATTCATTAGATTTGCATCAAGACTTTGTATTATGCTCAACGAAGTTACTAAATGATTATTATTCTGATTTAGTAACTATAAAAAATGACTTTAGTAATGCTTTATTTGGAATTATGACTAATGGAGGTTCTGTCAGAAAAAAAGCAATTACAATGAATAGAAAATTGCAAGAAATTTTCGGACCAAAAATTAATGAATTTTATTCTTTAAAAACAATCTATGGTAAACAAGGATTTGATATTTTATATGATAAAGAAATATTTGATAAATGTTATTATCTATTTATTGAGTATAATGATTCAGATAATGATTTAATTGCTAGAACGATTTTCAAATCATTTATTGATGATAATAATTTAATGGATTATACTGATATAAATGAATTATACAATGGTTATAGAATATATTTTCAATATTATAAATATATGTTAAACACCAAAATAATTTATGAGGAAAAGTTAAATGCTGGAAAGCTTACAAAAGAAACGGATAAAACCTTAGATAAAAAAAGCAAAGATTAACAATTGATTGTTAATTTTTTTTGATTATGATATTCTATTGTTAGAGTAGTTAAGGGTGTTAATTATGAAAAACGAAAAATTAAAAGAGGTTTTAGATCTATTAGAGCTTGTTGATGAAAAGATACCAGCATTAGAAAATTTAATAATTGTTCCTAAAGATGAAAAACTTATTGAAGAAAACAAAGGGAATTAAATGCAAAATAATTTAAGTTTTTTAAAGCAAGCTTTAGATAAAGTTATTTCTGAATTACCAAAATATAATAATAATCCAGAAGAATATCAAGAAGAAATAAAAAGATCATTAAATACCCTAAGAAATATTAGAGAACCTCTTATTAACGCTCTAAAAGAAATAGTAGACAATTCAATACCTAAAGATAATAATGATTTAATAATTCCCTTAGAAGAAAGATTAAATCAAATGAATAAATATTTTTATTTAGTTAATTCTGCTGAAAATCCATTAGAAGAAATGGGTTTTAATGATTTGCTATATAAACTTAGTAATCCAATTGATTTATTTGATTTTAATGAAAACCTATTGGAATTGATAAAAAAATTTAAAATTGTTGGAATAAATTTAACTATAAAAGACTTTAATTATTCATACTTTGTTAGAAAAGTTATGACAAAGTTTTTTGAAAATATTGAAAGTCCAAATTTAAACGAAGAAATGAAAAGTGTTTTTGATAATGTTTATTGGAGAAACCACCATATATTGATGGATGTTACTATAAATATTCGAGATTTATTTGCTGCTCATGAAAAAAACATAAAAAATTATGCAGTAAATTTAAAAAACGAGTTTATTAAATCAAATAAAATAAAAGAAAAAAACATTAAGTTAGAATATGAGAAGTTATTTTCAGAAGTAATTAATTTATCTCACATATCATCTGCAAGAATATATTATATTTTTAAAAATCAATCCTTAAATATAGATGATTATTTAGATGATAGCCCTGTTTTAGAAGGTCATTTAAAGAAATTTATAGAGAGTGAATTACATGAAAAAATAAAAAATCAAAAAGAAGAAGACGAATTCTTTTTAAATATTGAAGATTTAGATTTGAATTTATATGAATATGAAAATTATGAAAAATATAAGTTTATATTGGGTGAAGTAAAATTAATTTTAGAAAAAAAATCCAGTATTGCAAATGACTTGAAAGAAAAAGATAAAGTAATATCAGGTCTTAAAAATACTAATAAGAAAAACACTAAAAGACTAGATATAATGAGGTCTCAAAAGGAAAAGTTATTTAAGAACAATAAAGAATCCAGAATGATGAAAATTGCTTCTAAAATAGACGATTTAGTTGCTATTAATGATAATATTTTAAGTCAAATAAGGTTAGAATATCAAGAATATGATGATATAGTATTTGCAGATAAAGTATGTAAGTTAGCTACAGATAGTATGAGCGTACATAAAGTTTTTAATATATATGTAAATGATTTAAATGCATTGAGAAAAGCAATTAGTAGACAATCAGAAGAATCTATAAGTGAAGAAGCAATATTAGATACTGTAAATCAATTTGTTAGATTTATGAAAGAACCAAGAATTAAAATAATTAATAGTATTGATTATTTAAATGAAGATGAAATTGATTCAATTATAGAAGATAAGTATAAATTGTTAGGTATAAATATAGATATAGTAAAAACAACAGATCCGGGATATAAAGATTTAAGAAAATCTTGTGCAGCAGTAGCGACATATAATTATATTTATCGTAGTGGTTGGACACCTTTACTCATTAAAACAAAAATAAAATATTTTGATAACGGACTTGCTCCATAGTTAATTATGGGGTAATATATATTTTTAAGAAAAGGAAGTGAATTATGAGCACGATGTTATTTGTTACGAGCATTATTGTATTAGCTATTGATCAAATTACAAAGATAATCATTAGCTCATATATTAGTTTAGGAGACTCTATTAGTTTAATTCCTAATCTTTTTGGTATTTCATATAAACAAAATTATGGCGCGGCTTTTGGTATTTTATCTAATATGACAAACATATTAATACTAGTTTCATTAGTTGGATTAATAGTAGTTTACAGATATATTAGAACTTTTAAAGTTAATAAAAGAAATAATTTAGCATTTGGTTTTCTATTTGGTGGAATATGTGGTAATTTAATTGATCGTATTTTTTTGGGTTATGTCAGAGATTTTTTTGATTTATATATATTTTCATATAAAATTCCAACATTTAATATAGCAGATATGATGATTTTATCAGGAGTGATATTGTTGATAATTGCTATTATTAAAGGAGAAGATGAGTATAATGAAAATAATAGTAAATAGCGAAGATGATTTAATAAGAATAGATAAGTATTTAACTGAAAGATTAGATTTATCTCGTTCAAAAATAGATAATTTAATTAGTTTAGAACAAATATTAGTTAATGGTCAAAAGACAAAATCTAGTTATATTGTCTCTGTTAGTGATGAAATAATTATAAATTTAGATTATCAAGAGGAAACGGATTTAATTCCTAAAAACATCGATTTAGATATTGTTTATGAAGACGATTACTTATTGGTTATTAATAAGCAAAGTGGTTTAGTTGTGCATCCAGGAAGTGGTAATAAAGACAATACTTTAGTAAATGCTTTATTACATCATAATAAAAAATTAAGTGATATTAATGGAGAATTTAGACCGGGTATTGTTCACAGATTAGATAAAGATACAAGTGGTCTTATGTTAGTGGCTAAAGACAATAAAACTCATAATTTATTATCTAAAATGATTAGTAATAAAAGTGTTAAAAGAGAATATACTGCTTTAATAGTTGGAGAGTTTAAGCACCAAACAGCTGAAATAGATGCTCCTATTGGAAGAGACCCTTCAAATAGAAAAAAAATGGCTGTAGTTAAAGACAACTCTAAAGAAGCTGTTACTCATCTAAATGTAATAAAAAGATATAAAGACTATACTTTGGTAAAATTACTTCTTGAAACAGGCCGTACTCATCAAATAAGAGTTCATTTAAGTTATATAAATTTTCCAATTTATAATGATCCGATATATAATAAAAAGAAATCAACAGATTTTGGCCAATTTTTACATTCTAGTAGCATTGAATTCATTCATCCAATTACTAAAAAAACAATTAAATTAACAAGTAATTTACCCGAAGAATTTAATGAATTTATTTCCAATTTAGAAGAAATATAATGCCTTATTATGTTATAATAGTAATGAGAGGAGATAATGACTATGAAAGAAATTTATGTCAATAAAAAAGATGAAATAGTAATGAAATTAGTCCATTATTTTATAACAGAAGAAAATTATTCTCCAATAATTGTAAATGGTACATCAAATGAAGTATGGTTAGAAAACTCTCAAGGACCATATAATATTATTAGGATTAACTCAAATTACATCCATAATCAAGAACAATTAAACTTTGATATACATAAAACTAAAAATGTAATCAAACAAATTAAAACAAAGACATTATCTATTAATGTAAATATTTTAACAATATTTTTAGATATTAGAAACGAAGTATCATTAAAAGAAAATGAAAAAAATGTTGACTTAGTTAAAGTTAAAAACTCAAAAGATATTTCTAAAAACAAAAAATTAAATGAGATATTTCCTATGTTAAAAACAAAATTAATAAAAGATGTCGATAATAATGAACTTATTTTTAGTGTTACTAAAGAAATAAATGAAAAAACAACCAAAGAAAATAAAAAATATGAAGATGTTTTTTCTCCTAAAAAAATAGTCATTACTTATATACTAATGGGAATAAGCATTTTAGCCTTTATTTTAACTTATATTTTTAACTATGAACAAGTAATGACGAATTTTGCTATTCATCCTGAATTAATTACTAAATATAATGAATGGTATCGTTTAGTAACAGGAACATTTCTTCATGTTAATATGCTTCATTTAGTGGTTAATATGTATTCATTAAATATAATTGGTTCTCAAATGGAACAATTTTTAGGTAAATACAAATATTTAGCTATTTATTTAATTAGTGGTATATTTGGTTCATTATTTTCAATATTAATTACAAGAACATGGAGCGTGGGAGCAAGTGGCGCTATATTCGGATTATTAGGTAGTTTATTATATTTTGGTTATCATTATCGTTTGTATTTAGGTAATGTTTTAAAAACACAAATTCTTCCAATTATTTTTCTAAACATAATGATTGGTTTCATGGTGCCTAGTATTGATCAAGCAGCTCATATGGGTGGTTTAGTTGCAGGTTTATTATCTACTATGGCATTAGGAGTTCCTAATAAATCAACAAAACAAGAACGTGTAAATGGTTATATTACATTGACCATTTTATTGTTATTTTTATTATATTTATTATTAAAATAAAATGAAGTTCAATTTGAACTTCATTTTTTTATATCTTTCTATATAAACCAATTGCTTTTCCAAGTATAAAACAATTATCTAATATTATCGCTTCCATAGCATCATTTTCTGGTTGTAAACGAATATGATCTTTTTCTTTATAAAATGTCTTAAGAGTAACTTCGTTTTCCTCTGTCATTGCAACGACAACTTCACCATTGCGAGCTACTTTTTGTTTTTGAACGATAACTATATCACCATCATATATTCCTCGATTAATCATTGAATCTCCAGATACAGTTAATGTAAAAATTTCTTCTTTATTTGGAATAATGCTAGCTGGAAGGTCAAAATAGGTATCGGGGTTTTCAATTGCTTCTATAGGATTACCAGCTGTTATTTTTCCAAGTAATGGAACTTTAATTACATCTTCTTTTTGATTAGAATATTCATTGTCAATCAGTAACTCTATTGTTCTAAATTTATTATTTGTAGTTCTAATTAATCCTTTTTCTTCCAAGTTTTTCAAGTGGACAAATACAGTAGCAGATGAACTTAAATCTAAACCTTTACCAATTTCTCTAATTGATGGAGGATATCCATTTTCTACTATAAATTTTTTAATAAATGTCAATACTTCAGTTTGTTTTTTTGTAGGTGTATTCATATTGATTCACTCCTTACAATATGATGTTAACACTTAAAATGTAAAAAGTCAAACAATTATTCGCTTTTCACTTTACAAGAACATATGTTCGTGTTAAATTGAGAATGTAAGGAGTGATTTTATGAAAAAGGTAATAGACAATAACATAGAGGAGATTATATTTATATTATTTATAATATCACTATTGTTTCTCGTAACTGGTAAAGATAATAAGTTAAAAGAACCAAAGAGTAACAATCATCAAGTAAAGTTATTAGTTGTTAACAAGTAATTGCCCAAAGCCCATATATTTTGTATAATGATAATTGAAAAGGGTTGGGAAAATGGAAGAACAAGTAATTAGACAAATTAAATCTTTAGCATTAGATATGATTGATGAATCAAGAAGTGGACATCCAGGTATTGTTTTATCAGCAGCGCCTATTTTATATACATTATATACTAATCATTTAAAATTTAATCCATTAGATAGTCATTGGATAAATAGAGATCGTTTTGTATTATCAGCGGGTCATGGATCCGCGCTTCTTTATTCAATGCTTTATGCATTAGGGTATGAGTTAACTTTAGATGATTTAAAAAGCTTTAGAAAAGAAGGTAGTTTTACACCTGGTCATCCAGAAGTTAATTTAACAAGTGGAGTAGATGTAACTACTGGTCCTTTAGGTCAAGGCATAGCAACTGCAGTTGGAATTGCTTTAGGTGAGAGGTATTTAAATTCATTATTAAAAAATGAATCTGGTAATGGTTTATTAATAGATTACTATACATATGTTTTATGTAGTGATGGAGATCTTATGGAAGGAATAAGTTACGAAGCAACTAGCTTTGCTGGTCAACAAAAATTAAGCAAATTAATTGTTTTGTATGATTCCAATGATGTATCTTTAGATGGTGATTTAGATAAAACATTTGATGAAGATGTTCAAAAGAGATTTGAATCTATGGGATGGCAAACAATATTAGTTAAAAATGGCAATAATATTCAAGAAATAAATTCGGCGATTGAAACTGCAAAAAAGGAATTAGATAGACCGACATTGATTGAAGTTAAAACAATTATTGGTTATGAATCAAATAATCAGGGTAAAAGTATTGTACATGGCAAAGCATTGGAAACAGAAGACTTAAACAACTTAAAAAAGAAATGGAACTTACCAGAGGAAAGGTTTTATGTTAATGAAAACTTATTAGTTGACTATAGATTAAGATTTAAAGATCGTATTCAAGGTGAATATGCTTTGTGGTCTAATATGATAATTAATGAATTAAAAAAAGAAGAAGTTTCTAATATTTTCCATGTATTAGATAAGATGGGAAAAGAACCATTGGATTTTAGTTTATTAAAAAAATCAAATGAAGAAAAAGAATTAAGAGGATATAATAATGATGTTATGAACTTTATCGCTGATAATACTAAGCTATTTATTGGAGGAAGTGCTGATTTATCGAGTTCATGTAAAACATATTTGAATAATCATAACGATTTAACACCTGGATATAGAGATGGAAAAAATATTTGGTTTGGAGTTCGTGAACATGCTATGGGAGCAATTATTAATGGCTTATCATTAACAGGTTTAACTCCATATGGTTCTACATTTTTAACGTTTTCAGACTATTTAAAACCAGCCTTAAGATTAAGTTCATTAATGAACTTAAATTCAACATATATATTCACTCATGATTCAATTGCTTTGGGTGAAGATGGTCCAACGCATCAACCAATTGAACATTTAGGAATGTTAAGAAGTATTCCTGGTGTTAATGTTTATAGACCATGTGATTTAAATGAGTTGATTGGATCATGGCAAAATATATTATCTTTAAATAAAACATCGTGTTTAGTCATAAATAAAAACAAAACACCACTTGATTTACCTAGTTTGGCATATGACGTAAAATATGGTGCCTACATAATATCTGAATATAAAGAAAGGTTAGACGCAATAATAATTGCCTCAGGTCAAGAAGTATTAACTGCTTTGGATATTCAAAAACATCTATGGCAAGAAGGAAAAGATGTTCGTATAGTAAGTATGCCTTGTATGGAATTATTTGAAAATGAAGATAAGTTATATCAGCAAACTATATTACCAGCAGGAATTAAAAAAGTTGTGTTAGAAGCATCTAATGATTATCGTTATTTAAAATATTTGAGCAATGAAAAATATTTCATTAATTTAACTGATTTTGGTTCCAGTGGTAGCAAAGAAGAAGTATTAAAGAAATTTGATTTTGATTTTCTATCATTATTAAAAAGAATTAATGAAATAATTTAATAGATTTGTTATAATTTTATATAGGAGTGATAAGTATGTGGCAAGATATATTATTAATAGTAATTGGATTAGTTGTAGGAGTAGTAATAGGTTTTTTTGTATCAAAAATATATATGAAAAAATACTTGAAAGATAATCCACCAATTAATGAAAAAATGATTGAATCTTTAATGAGTAGTATGGGAAGAAAACCATCTCAAAAACAAGTAAAACAAATGATGCAACAAATGAATAAAATGATGTAATATGAAAGTGTATATTATAATAGGATCAGTTATTGCTATAATAATAGTTGTATTATTAATTATCATTAAGAAAAAGAGTAATAAATTAGATTCTAAGAAAATAATTGAAGAAATGAATTTTGATTCATCTAATGCTCAGTTATTTGGATTAAATAATAACTATAATGAAGACTTGGATAAAACACAAATAATAAATATTAATGATGATGAATTATCAGGAATTATGAATATACATTATCCAGAAGATGAAAACCTGCCTAAGTTAAATGACAAGAAAGAATAACTTTCTTGTTCTTTTTTTAAGGACATGTTATAATTTCCATGGTGAATATAGTGGTTAAATACGATGAAAAATCAATAAAAATATTAGAAGGTTTAGATGCCGTTAGAAAAAGACCGGCAATGTATATTGGTTCAACAGATAGAAAAGGTCTACATCATTTAGCATGGGAAATAATCGATAATAGCATTGATGAAATAATCAATGGTTTTGGTGATAAAATAACCATTACATTAAATTTAGATAATAGTATTACAATTACAGATAACGGTCGTGGAGTTCCAACGGGAAAACATGAAACAGGTAAAAGCACACCTGAAGTTATTTATACAATATTACATGCTGGAGGAAAATTTTCAGAAGGCGGATATAAAGTATCGGGTGGTTTACATGGTGTTGGAGCAAGTGTTGTTAATGCATTATCGTCTTGGATGGATGTAACTATATTTAACGAAGGTAAAGAGTTCAATATTAAATTTACCAATGGTGGTAAAATTGAACAACCTTTAAAAGAAATTGGTAAAAGTACTAAAACTGGAACATCCGTAACATTTATGCCGGATCCAGAAATATTTGGTAATAGTTCATTTAGCTATACTGTTATCAAAGAAAGAATGCAAGAGTCAGCGTTTTTAATTAATAATTTAACAATAGAAGTAAATGATTTAGAGGATGATAAACATGAGACTTTTCATTATAAAGATGGTTTATTAGCTTTTGTTGAATATATTAATGAAGATAAAACATCACTACATAAACCAGTTTTAATAAATCAAATCAGAAATAAAATAGAAGTAGAAATAGCTTTACAATATGTTGAAAGCTATAATGAAAATATATTATCATTTGTTAATAATGTTAAAACAACCGATGGTGGTAGCCACGAAGTAGGATTTAAAACAGGTATTACAAAAGTATTTAATGACTATGCTAAAAATAATAATTTATTAAAAGCAAAAGATGGTAATTTTGATGGTTCAGATATAAGAGAAGGTTTAACAGCGGTTATTAGTTTAAGAATACCAGAAAATATTTTACAGTTTGAAGGCCAAACGAAAGGAAGACTGGGAACACCTGAAGCAAGAAGTATTGTAGAGAATGTAACATATGATCACTTGAAATATTACTTAGAAGAAAATAGAGAAATAGCCTTAAAAATAATTGAAAAAGCAAGTAAAAGTAAATTAGCAAGAGAAGCAGCTCGTAAAGCTCGTGAAGAAGCTAGAAGTGGTAAAGGAAAAAGAAAAGAAGAAAAAAATATGGCGGGAAAATTAACTCCTGCTCAACAAAAAAATCCGAAGGTAAATGAATTGTTTATTGTTGAAGGTAATTCAGCGGGAGGTACTGCAAAAAAATCTAGAGATAGAAAATTTCAAGCCATATTACCACTAAGAGGAAAAGTTATCAATACTGAAAAAGCTTCGGATAATGATATATTTAAAAATGAAGAAATAAATTCGATTATTTATTGTATAGGAGCAGGTTATGGAGCAGAATTTGATATTAAAGATTGTAACTATGATAAAGTAATAATTATGACCGATGCTGATGATGATGGAGCGCATATTCAATGTTTATTGTTGACGTTTTTCTATCGCTTTATGAGACCATTAATTGAAGAAGGTAAGTTATATATTGCAATTCCTCCTTTATTTAAAGTTACTACATCAGATAAGAAACATAGGTATTTTTTTCCAGGTGATGAAGAAGATATGCAAGCTTATATATCTGCTAGAAGTAGTTATCAAGTTCAAAGATATAAAGGTTTAGGTGAAATGAATCCAGAACCTTTATGGGAAACGACAATGGACCCAGCAACTAGGAATTTGGTAAAAGTTAATATAAATGACGTAGTATTAGCAGAAAAAAGAGTTTCGGTTTTAATGGGAGATCAAGTTGAACCACGTAAAGAATGGATTAATGAAAATGTTGAGTTTTCTTTAGAAGACGATTATAAAATAAAAAAAGAAGCATAAGCTTCTTTTAAATTGGTCTCATATTATCATAATCTTTATAAGGATTTTTTTTATCAATACGATCTGTAAATAAGATGCCATTTAAATGATCTATCTCATGTTGAAATGCAACAGATAAATCTTCTCGGATGCGAATAGAGTATTCATTTCCATTTTCATCATATGCTTGAATAGTAACTCTAGCGGATCTTGGAACAATTCCTTCTACATCACGATTAACACTTAAACAGCCTTCTCCTTCGTCGACAAATATTTTTTCTGTACTTTCAGAAACGACTTTTGGATTTATTACAACATATTCCTTGAAATTACCATCCTTTAAATCTTCACTGATTACAAATATTCTTTTATCAAATCCAAGTTGGATAAATGCCATTCCCATTCCAGCTCTTAAATCATATTTTTCACGATATTCATCTATTTGGCTCATTTTCAAATATTGTAGTGTGTCAAAAATCAGTTGTTTATCTTCACTAGAAAGCGGAAAAGAAA
>CAYTSC010000020.1:2946-11967 GCA_964440475.1 uncultured Muribaculaceae bacterium | reverse complement strand
CTATATCTTTTGCATAATCTTCAGCCTCGTTAGGCAAATTTTCAACGCCCAATATCGCATGAGAAAACCCAGTAATAGCATTTAAAGGAGTTCTTATTTCATGACTCATACTTGCAAGAAAATCACTTTTAGCTAAGTTTGCTCTTTCTGCTTCACTCTTAGCTAGATTTAATTGTTCAAGCATTTTAAGATCGGGGTTTTCTATAGTGAAGTACATTAACATACAAATGAACGAATGGGCGAAGGTTGCAATTAAAACTTCTTTTTGAGATGTTTGAATCAATGCAACTACAAGCAAAACAATAATGCAAGCAATTATCGGAATATATTTTTTTTCTCGAATTTTTCGAAAGTCTTTAATTGACTTTATTATCCAGAAAGTCCCTATTATACTATTAATAATATATAATAAATTTACTCCCAAACCATATGTGTAAGCAATATTACTGTTTTTATATAGTTTTAATTCTAAAATAAAAAATATAATAGCCATTATTATTCCAAAAATCGTTGACCATATTTCAACTTTTTTTGCATATTTTATTAACTTTTCGTCGTTATTCTTATAATGTTTCGATGTAACGATCATAACATAAGAATTAAAAATTATTGTCCAAACAAATAAATAAACTATATACCCCTTCAAAATTAGCATGGAAAAAAAATAATAATTATCAAAGAAATTTACAGCAAAGTAACAGGCTATTTCTAAAAATAAACCTATAATAGTTGAAATTAAAATTGTTTTATACACTTTATTTTCTAACGACTTTATTCTTGGCTTAGAAAAATATATAGCTGCTAATAATAAAATAAATATTAAACCACTTATCGGAAAAGGCATATATGTTCTCATTTACTTACTCCTATTATAATAATACAATAATTTCAAACAAAAACCAAGCGTAATTAAAAAACAATAGCATTTACTTACTATTGTTTAATATATATTATAGTTTTTTTATCAATTGTCTACCCTGTTTATCATTTTGCTCTAAACTATCTATTGGATAAATAATTGATGTTCTATCTTCTAAAATATCCGTCTGATGATATGTGCTAGTGCTATTATTATACTTTATAAAACCAATTTTTTCTTCTTCCATAGCTAATGCATCTCTTTTGCCGGTTTCAGCCCGGGTTGCAAATCTATCAAATATTTTAATACCAATTAAATGTTCTATTCCGGGAACATTTAAATTTGATAGTTGTTTGATAATTTCGTCTTTTTCATGTTCTTTTCCACGTTCTAAAACAATAAATATGGCAAATTTTTCAGTGCTATCCACCTTTATTCTTACAACTTCTGCTTCAGCAATGCCATTATTATTTAACACCTCTTCTTCGATAATATACATCGGATAACTAATTCCATTGTTAGTAAAAATGTCACTCGCCCTACCATATACTCTGTATCTACCACTTTTTTCTTGAGCGGCTATATCCCCGGTTATTATATTTCCATTTTTATCAAAAAGCTTTTTATTTTGCTCTTCATCTAGATAACCTTTTGTGGCACATGGAGACGAAACTACCAATATTCCCAACTCTCCTGGCATAACTTCTTTTCCAGTTTCAACATCGATGATTTTATATTCAACACTAGGAACAGGAACTATTGTCACATCACCAGCAGTTGTTGCTTCTAATATTGATAAACCGGATAAACAACCAGTTTCAGTCATCCCATAACCATTGATTATATATTTTATTCCCAATCTTCTTGCAATTTCTCTAAATCTTTGCATTTGAGCAGGAGTTACTGCTTCACCACCAATAAATAAATATTTTAATCGTGATAAAGAGTTATCTTTTAATCCTGCGTTTTCTAAAGCTGCAACATGACTTGGAGCAACAACCGCTACAGTTGCCTTAGAATCAATTAGATCCTTACCAAAAGCATCCTTATCGTATTTAGGTTTATATACATTTGTCGCACCTCTAAATAAACCAGCATAAACCGAATGAACAAATCCGGTCTTATAAAATATCGGAATAAATACCGCGTTTTTATCACCAGACTTAAAATCAAACCATAACTCATCATAAATCATGCTCATTTTAGTTAGACCATCTTCTGAAGTAATTACACCTTTTGGATGCATACTCGTAGTGGCACCGGTTAAAAAATATGCAGCGGTTCTATTTTCTTCATAAGGAAATTTAACATCCTCTTTAATCTTTGCACCTGCTTTTGCAAAATCTTCTAAACGAATAAACTGCATTCCTTGTGGGATATGTTTACCTTCTCTAACATATTCATCTAAAAAGTCCATTTTTTTTATTAACCCTTTTTTAATAGCGACAAATTTATAAATTGGGTCCATATAATCAGTTGCAGACGTAATAATTACATTTTTTACACCCGCAGTTTTCAATCTTTGAATAAATTCTTCATTTAAAAATACATCCATTATAAAAACAGTTTCACTTCCCAATTTAGTTATATACTGTTCCGGGTAATTAAAAAGAAATCCAGGACCTGCAAAATTAACGATTTTATTTGCATCCATTGCACCAAAAACGGCATTTGCCGAAGAAATAACTGATGGTACAGACATTGTAATTGGTTTTGAGTTTAGACCATCTAAACTAATAAAGGCTTTTTTATAATCATCAAACATCTTAAATGTTTGCTTATATGTAAATTTACTACCGGCATATTCACCTGCAATAGCTTTTTCATTTCCAATATTTCTTCTTTTCAAATCATCAACGATTCTAATACGTGGATTTTCAATAATTTTTTTTTCACTCATAATTCTTCCCCTTAACTAATTGACTGATAAAATACCATTTATTACCTAATTTGTCAATTTTAATCAACCTTTTTATTACTTAAAGAGTTAAATGCAACTTATATTTAATAAAAAATTACTTTGATTCGTGTTATCGCTATTTTCAAGGGAAATAGCTTTTTAAACTAATATTCTTTGCAATATGGGCTGGATGATCTATCAAATTATATAAAACTATTAGTTTTTATTAATCCATTTAATGAATTTATCATAATCTATTTTATACAGTTTGCCCCCAAGGTTTTTAAAGCCTATATATGTGAATATTTTTTGTGACTTTTTATTTTTAGGATTTATTGTACAAAATATGTTTAAACTTTTTTCTTTATCACAATTATTAATCATTTCACATAGCAGTTTTTTAAATATTTTGTATTTTCCTTGATATTCTTTTTTTATTTGAACTTCCGATATCATCAAACCGGCTTCTTGATATATATAATTAATAAATCCAACTAGAATATTATCCTTATAGCATAATATAGTATTATAGCCTTCTTTATTGCGAACCATATCGATCCAGGGATCACATATTTCTTTTTTGGAGTTGTCTTTGTCATTTAATTCATTATAAAAACCCGCTATTATTTCTAGCGTTTTTTCAATTTTTATCATTGGTATTTTATTTACACTATCATAATGTTCAAAAGATACACTATTCATCGATATCCTCAAGATAGTAGCCCATGTCATTTATTACTTTATAAATAGTTTCAACTGGTATACCTAAAATATTATAATAGCTTCCTTCTATTTTATCGATAAAATTAGACATAATCGTTTCAACTATAAATCCAGATGCATTTAATAAATATGGTTCATTATCCACATAAAATTTTAAATCCTTCTTTGCAATTTTTTTAAATGTGATTTTTGTTTCAGCATATGTCTGAATAGTTTCTTCAGTATAAAGATTAATAATTGCTACTCCTGTTATTATCGAATACTTTCGACCACTACAAGCACTGACATTTTGCAATGCCTCTTCTTTAGTTTTTGGTTTTTCAATTATTTTGCCATCTAAAAAGTTAACTGTGTCTAACCCAATTATTATTCCTTCTGAAACTTGATTTTGAACATTTAATGCTTTGCTTAATGATAATTCTTTTACATACTCATAAACATCTTTTTGATCTGAATATTCTTCATGATCACTGCTTAGACACGTGTGTTTTAAATGTACAGTACTAAGAATTTTACTTTTATGTTTTGAAGTACTGGCTAAATATAGTTTCATTTTATTTCTCCTTTAAATTATTAAATGCATTATCAATAATGCTCTCCAAATCAATTATAACGTCTTTCTTTGCTTTAGTTAAGTATATTTTATTATCATTAACTGCCTTTTCTAATTTTTACCAATTCTTAGAAACATAAAAAAGTGGAATACCAACTATTTCAATTTGATAGGTATTACTAACTAAGGTATTTGCCTTATTAACAAGCTTACCATTTAAATACACTAAAGAGTTATCAAGGGCATATTGGGCTTTTGATCTAGTTTCAAATATATTTCTCTCTACTAATTCTTTATCGATTCTATTTGTCATTTTTTTCTCTTATTTCTTTTTTCAATAAATTATATAAAGTTGGCTTTAAATTATATTCTTTAATGATTTCTTCTACTTCTTTTAACATTTTATTTTTTATATTTAAAGGAATATTAGTTTTATTTGCTCTTATCAATAGATTTTTAGGAGTATTTTCAAAATCAACAAATTCTAACAGTTGAGTTTTATATCCCATTACTTGCAGTAAATTACATCTAATAATATCTGTTAACAATGCAGAGAATCTTTCTTTAGCAATTCCGTATCTAATCAATATTGGATATTTATCTGTTTTAATTTGTTCATTTAATTCATGTTGGCAACAAGGCACACTGAAAATCAGATTTGCACCCCAGCTAATTGCATTATACAAAGCATAATCTCTCGCGGTATCACATGCATGAAGAGTAATAACCATATCGACATTTGTCGTGGGTTTATAACCTTTAATATCTCCCTTTTCAAATCTTAAATTAGTATAATTATACTTACTTGCTATTTCATTACAGTTTTTAATTACATCTTCTTTTAAATCTAAACCAATCATTTCAACATCTACTTTTTTTATTTCGGTTAAATAATAATATAGAATAAATGTTAAATATGATTTTCCGCAGCCAAAATCGATAATATTTAAACTAGTAAGGTTTGTTTTCTTCAATGAGTCATCGATAATTTCTAGAAACCGATTTATTTGTCTGTATTTATCATACATAGAATTAATTACTTTTCCTTCTTTAGTAAATATTCCTAAATCGACCAATGGTTCGATTATTTTTCCTTCTTTTAAAATGTAGTTTTTTGTTCGATTGTGTTCTTTTTTTGATTGAACCTCTAAATTAATCTTAGATTTATTTATTAAGATTTTCTCTTTCTTACTTAGTCTAATATTGTATGAGTATTCCTCATCCCAAATATTCACTTGTTTAAAGAAGTCAATATATTGCCCGATATAATCATCTAAATTGCTAATAAAAATAGTATCCTTACTATTTTCATTTTTATATTTAAGCAGTTTATATTTATCTCCGTCTTTAATTATTTCAATTTTATGATATTCGGAGTTTTTTATTGGATTACTGAAAATAATTTTATTTGTCTTATTAGATATTATTTTCTTAACATTACTAATCATCAGTTCCTCTTATAATCCTAGATTCAAAGAATCTCTCTTGGAACTCTGTCATGGCCTTAATCGCATCATTAGAATAATCTATTCCTTCTGGGGCAACTATCAACTTATCATCGTTATCATTTGTTCGGTGAATAACGGCAATTACTCGGCCTTTAAAATCTGATATAGGTTCAAAAACACCAACTACATATGCATCTAACTCTTCACCATCTCCGCTAATTGTATTGGGAATATAACCATAATTTAACATGTATATAAAGTCATGTTTGGGATGTCTTGATCCTAGTTCCCTATCTATTTTAACCTCTACCTCTTTATTTAAATATTTTTTAGAATCAGTTATTTTCTCCATTACTTACTTCCTCTTTCTTTTTTTTAGTAAAGCCGTAACTTCTTGGCGATTATGAAATAAGCTTTTAATTGCAATTACTTCATAATTTTCTTCTAATATTTCTTTCGCCTCTTGAATTGTCTCTTCTACTTTACCTGGTAATTTTAAAGTTACAATTGCTAGACTATTATCTTTTAATGTTTTAGCTAAATCATTCATAATATTCGCAGTAATATCTGGATCAACATTCATATCATTAACTATGATATCAAAATAATTATCAAACTCTAAATCTTCGATTCGACATTTGTAATGTTTTATTTTGGGATTTTCTAGCAATTCTTTTTTTAAATTACCCGGATCTACTGCAATGACATTGTAACCATGGTCCGCTAGTACTTTAGTCCAACCACCCGGGGCTGCGCCTATATCTAGAGCATAACCTTCTTTTGATAATTTAATATCAAACTTTGTTAAAGCTTCTTTTAACTTATTTTCAGCTCGTGAAATTTCTCGACCTGTTTTTGAACAAATACGATGTTCATCACAGTGAAAGTTTAAATTTTCCACACTACTAGAACATCCTAAATATGCACTATCTCTATTAATTAACACTGATAATATTTTTATATTTTCATTTTTCAAATTATCATCAGAAAAAACCGGAATTCCTCCTAAATCTTCATATTTCATTCCTAGTGCTACCTCAACATCTTTAGATGAGTAGTCTATTCCTTCATTTTTAGAGTTTTTTATTCGGCATTGAACAGAAAATTTTTCACCTTTATTAATTGGAAATATATTTTCTGTCTCATATTTTAACGTTTCCAAATCCTTATCTTTTTTTAAACTAATTTTAAATTCTTTGTCTATTGGCATAAGATGTTTTATGAAAATTGGTTGTTTATTAATAATTTTATCTATAAAACCTTCTTTAGATATACTACTTTCAAAAATAAATGTACTTGCATCTATATCTTCGATAAAGACTATGTTTTTATCAACTAAAGATATTTCATTTAACAAACTTTTTTTAAATACTGGTGTATAAGCTATTATAAATTTACTCATCATCATTCCTGCTTTCATAATATTATTATCATCTACTTACGATTAAATTGCAAATTACAATAATTTTCAGATTAAATTATTCATCAATATCATTTATTTTGACATTGTTTTCTTTAGTTATATGCATTTATTTATTTTTTTCAAATATTCCTATAGAAGTCAATTCATAAAGTTTATCGGCAACACTCTCAATATATTTTCGATCATGGGATACTGATATTATGGTCCCGGGAAAACTTTCTAAAATTCTTCTAATAACCGGGTTAGATAGGGGACTTAAATTTCTAGTAGGCTCATCTAAAATTAGAACATTTTTTTCATCAAGTATCATCCTTAGAATAAACAACTTTGCTTTTTGACCACCAGATAAATCAGATATTAGACCAATTTGCTCTTCTTCATTAAACTTTAGATTGCCCATCATAGATCTAATAAATGAAATATCGATTTTTGGGTTATATAAAAAATCTAATGGCTTATCATATTTGCTCAATATTTCCGAATAATCTTGTGGCATGTATCCAAGTTCAATATCTTTACGATTTTTAAGTTCCTCATAAATAAATTTAATTAAAGTTGTTTTTCCAACTCCATTTTCACCTATTATTACAACATGTTCAGGCCCAACAACATTTAATACTATATTTTTAAGAACTTTGTTATTTTTTAAGATAAAATTGGGTATATTTATATTAATTATTTCTTTTTTGTGGGGCATGAAAATATTTTCCTTAAAAAACACATTTATAGAATCCTCAGTATCATAGTATTCCAAGTATCCATCTCTTTCAAGTCTTGCCTCTTTAGCTTTTATTGTTCGCATAGAATTATCTCTTTCGGGATTATATCTTTCTATCTTGCGTTTTAACTCTCTTAAATTTTTCATGTCATTCAAAAAAACTTTTTTTTCATTATAATGCTTTTGATTATGTTTAGAAATATTTTTATCTCTACTATCAATATAGCTTGAATAATCAGTTCTTTCGACTGTTGTTCTTGCCTTTTGTTTTTTATTAATTAGTTCTAGGTGTACGATGCAATTTGCCGTGTTTTCAAGTAGTGTTTCATCATGAGAAACATATATTATTGGAACTTCTGATGAATTAATAAAATTTTCTAACCACTCCAGTGTTTCTATATCAATATCATTTGTGGGTTCATCTAACAAAATAACTGTTGGATTATTACATAAAATTTTAGCAAGTTGAATTTTAACTTTTTCTCCTCCAGACAATGTTTTTATTTTTCTATCCGATAATAATATTTCTGAATCCAAACCAAAAACAGATAAATATCTTTCGTATTCCTGGTACTTATTATAATTATCGTAGTTAACTCCATCCTGTATATCATCTATTAAGAAAAAACTGTTTATCGTTGTTTCGCCCCATCTAATAGTCAAATCTTGTTCAAGATATTGAATATTACCTTTATGATAAATTGTTCCAGTTATTTCGAATATATCTTGTAAACTTTCTTTTCCAATTATTGCTTTTAAAAGGGTGGTCTTACCATTTCCCTCTTCACCAATTATTGCAATCTTATCCCCTTTATTTACTATTAAACTGAGATTTTCAACCAAGGGACGACCATTGGAGCGAATTTTTATTGATAAGTTTTTTATCTCCATTTTTTCTCCATTTCAAAAGAAAGAACTATATACAAAATATGGTTCTAACTTTTTAACTTCTCCTTTGTCTTTTTTTATTTCCCACGCATTCAATTTAATACAATAAATAAAAAGAGAACTTAAAGTGTTAAACACGATAAGTTCTATCTTTTTAATTTAAAGCGTCTTTTAATTTGCTTCCAGCTTTGAATGAAGCAACTGTTTTTGCAGGAATTTTAATTGGTTCTTTTGTTAATGGATTAATTCCATTACGAGCTGCTCTTTTTTTAGCAGTGAATGTTCCGAATCCAACTAATTGAACACGTTTGTCTTTTTTAAGACCCGCTTTAATTCCTTCCAATGTAGCTTCTAATGCACGTCCAGCGTCAGCTTTTGTTAAACCCGCTTTAGATGCAATGTATTCTACTAATTCTGCTTTTGACATAATATATACCTCCCATTTTGTATATTTTATAAGACCTAGATTGTCTTACATTTATAAATTAACACTAAAACGCGATAAATGA
>CAYTSC010000020.1:0-2936 GCA_964440475.1 uncultured Muribaculaceae bacterium | reverse complement strand
TGCAAGTGAAAATGCATGTTTATGACGTTTTTTTACTATTTATTTACTTTTTTAAACCTATTTAGATTAAATAGTCTCGGCTTTTTTAAAGATGCTTTAATTGTATTTTGAGACAGGTCAATTACTCCAAGTATAGTTATAAAAAATCCCATTATAATTATTTGAACTTTTGGTTCAAAATATAAACTATAACTAGTTATTATACCCAAAACTATAAAAATTATAAATCCTACTAATTTAAATCTAAACATAGGTAGCCCTCTGTCATGCAAATAGTCTAGTTTTATTAATTTAACAATTGACATAAACGCTACCCAAGTTAGTATTGATAATGGTAATAACATTCCATCTTTAGGCAATTTAATTAATCGAAGAAGCGGAATTAATACTGAGGCAATAGTTGCATATAAATTTTCTTTATCAGACTTTTCTTTTTGAAATAAATATTCAATAAATTTTAAACTAGAATATATTCCTAGGAAAAAGTAAAACAAATTTATTGGCCTTTCGTTGCCAAACCAAGGATAGATTAAATAACTTATTCCTATTAATACTAATATAAAACTAAATAGTTTACCGGTAGTTATTTTTTGTTTCATACATTCACTTCTTTTCTATATGTATTATAACCTATATTAATTATTTTTTCTTTTATATTTTTTAAATGCATTCATTACAAATATAATTGGAAACGCGATTAAAACTAATATTAATGCATCTTTAATTGGAACTGGTTTTGCTTTTAGTAACGCTGATAAGAAAGGAACTTCACTTACGATCATTTGAATTGTTAATACTAACCCAATACCAGCTATAATTAAATAATTGTTTTTAAGAGGTATTTTAAACGCAGACTCTGTTTCACTTCTACAATTAAATACATGAAAATTTTGCATAAATACCATCAATAGTAATATATATCCACGTGCTAAATCTACATTAAACCCTTTAACATCAATTAGATATATCCATGTTAAGAATACTACAATAGCTATATATGAACCAGCTATTAATGTTTCTTCAATTAATAGACGATTAAATATTCTTTCGTTTGGTTTGCGAGGATGTTCACTCATTACATCATAATTTTTCTTTTCATAAGCAAGTGCTACATCTTGAATTCCATCTGTTACTAAGTTTAACCATAATAGTTGTATAGCAATTAGCGGCAACTCATAACCCATTATTATAGCGAGCATAAAAAATAATACTTCTGCAATACCACAAGATATTAGCATATAAATAATCTTACGAACATTGCTATAAGCAACTCTTCCTTCTTCTATACCAGATACTATTGATGAGAAACTATCATCAGTAATAATCATTGTACTTGTTTCTCTAGCAACATCTGTTCCGCTTCCCATGGCTATACCAATATTGGCAGTTTTAAGTGCAGGAGCATCATTAACTCCATCACCAGTTACAGCGATGAACTCACCCATATATTTATAAGCATTAATAATTTCATATTTCTGAATAGGAGTGACTCTAGAAAACACTTTTTTGTCTTTAATAAATTCAGCTAATGCAGGAATGCCCTGTTCTATATATGATTCTAAATCTTGACCTGTCACTACTTCTGATTCTTCTTTAACTAAATTTAAATCTTTAGCAATTGCATAACTAGTTAATGGATGATCTCCAGTTATCATTACCGTTTTTATTCCAGCTTTATGACATTGTTTAATTGATTTCTTAACTCCGGGTCTTAATGGATCAATAAATCCTACTAGACCAATTAATGTTAAACTTTTTAAATCTTTTTCGGTATATGCTTTCTTCTTTTTAACTTTTCCTTTAGCTATCGCTATAACCCTATATCCTTGGGCAGCTAAATTTTCATTTAATTCTTTTATTTTTTTCTTGTTTATTCTTTTTTTTGTTTTACCTGTTTGCATTTGTGTACAAAAATCTATTACTGTCCCTGTAGCGCCTTTAACAGTACAATAATCATATTTATCTTCATAAAAAACTGCAGAATATTTTTTTTCTGATTCATATGGAATAATATAATTTATCTCTGTTTCTGTTTCTACTTGTGATTTATAACCTAATGCCTTAAATGCAATATCAATTGAATCGCCATGTGAATGCCAATGATCTTCATCAAAAGCTAACATTGACTCATTGTTAATAAATCCTAAATGACTTATTTCTTTTGTTAATTCATTTGCTTTTATTACTTTCCCTTCATCATTATAACCATGGCCTGTTACTTCATGACTCTTACCATCAGGAAACATAATTATTTTTGCAGTTTGTTCGTTTAATGTAAGTGTTCCTGTTTTATCGCTAGCTATTACTGTACAACTCCCTAAACTTTCAACTGAGTTTAATTTCTTTACTAATACATTTCTTTTTAACATCTTATTAGAAGCAATCGTCAAACACATCGTCATTGCAACAGGTAAACCTTCTGGTATAGCAGATATTGCTAAAGCGATTGTTACAAAAAATATTTCTTTTGGGGCATATCCACTATAAAAAAGAATGACCACCAATAAAACAGACACAATAACTATCATTCTACTAATATCAGATGTAAATTTTTCCATTCTTAAAATTAAAGGAGATTTTTCGCCTTTTGATTGAACAACAGTATGAGCAATTTTGCCAATCTCCGTATATTCTCTTGTAGAAACTACTATACCCTTAGCTCTTCCTCTTGTTACAGATGTACCAGCAAAAGCCATATTTATTTGATCATTAATTACAACTTCATTTTTTATTATTTTACTATTTTTTTCTTGAGCGATCGATTCACCAGTTAATACAGATTCATCAATTGCTAAATTATATGTTTCAATTAACCTTAAATCTGCTGTTATTTTATCACCGGATTCTAACAAAACTAAATCTCCTGTAACTAAATCTTCAGATGGAATAATTCTTTCTTCTCCATCTCTAATTACTTTAATATCATCTTTAATTGT
>CAYTSC010000019.1:0-12013 GCA_964440475.1 uncultured Muribaculaceae bacterium | reverse complement strand
CATGTGGAAGTGGAAAAAAATATAAACAATGTTGTGGAAAATAACTCGCAAATTAAGGCTATATAAGAAAAATGCGAGTTTTTCTTTGATTTGTAGATTTTAACTAAATAAAAATGCCTTATAAATGAAAAATAAAGTAAGTAAAAACACTTTTTTAAAAATAAAATGATATAATACATATAGATAATAACGAATTGAACTAGTAAAAATATGGAGGTATATGCAAAATATTGATTTTAAAATAGACTTAATTGAAAAAAACAATGATAATAATATTTATAATGTTACAATAAATATTCCAATGAATAAAGGATGGATTGAAAGAGTTAAATTTATTGTAAGAGATTCAAAACAAGAAAAAACATTTCAATTAAAACATATTAAAAATACTGAAGATATGGTGGTTTTTGCAGGTGAAGCATCATTATCTACTAAAGCGATATATCACTATTATTTTTCTTATGAAATAAATCGTGATTTTCAATATTTTAAAAAAGACAATACAACTAATAATAAAACAATAACAAAAGAAGAATGTTTTAAAATGAGCGTTAATTTTGATGTGCCAGATTGGGCTAAGGGAAAAATTATGTATCACATATTCATAGATAGATTTAAAAGAGGGCAAACAGAACCACCTATTCCAATGGAAAGAAGAATGGTTTATCCATCATGGTCTAGTGAAATGATGATTGGACCAAATGAAGAAGGAATATGGAATGCTGATTTTTACGGAGGAGACTTAAAAGGAATTGAAGAAAATATTGAATATTTTAAATCTTTAGGCGTTGATATTCTATATTTAAGTCCAGTTGTTCATAGCCAATCAAATCATAGATATGATACAGCGGATTATGAAAATGTAGATCCGTATATAGGAACGAATAAAGATTTAGAAAGTTTATGTAATAAAGCACATGAAAACGGAATTAAAATAGTCTTAGATGCAGTATTTAATCATACTGGAAATGATAGTGTATATTTTAATGAATACAATACTTATAATAGCGAAGGAGCTTATAATAACCCAAGTTCACCATATGCAAATTTTTATAGATATAACATACATAATAATTCAATAAATTATGATTATTGGTGGGGAATGAAAAATTTACCTGTCTGTGATGGAAATTCTCAAGAATGGCAAAAATATATAACGGGAGAAAACGGAATTATAGATAAATGGTTTAAACTTGGAATAGATGGTTTGAGATTAGATGTGGCAGATGAATTAACTGATGAATACATTGAAAAAATTAAAGAAGCAGTTAAAAGAAACAAAGATGATGGATTAATTATTGGTGAAGTCTGGAAAAATCCAATGAGGATGAATAGAGGATATCTTGAATCTGGAAAAGGTATGGATACTGTAATGAATTATCCTTTGGTAGATGCACTTATTAGATATTTTAAATATTCTGACTCTGAAAAACTATATAGAGTAATTAACGAAATAGAAAACGAATATCCAGCAGAGACAATTCATTCGCTTATGAATTTTACATCTACTCACGATATATCGAGAGCAATAAATATATTTTCATCAAATAATTTCGAAAAACATGGAGAGTGGGCTTGGGATCCTTCAAATAGAGACTTGAAATATAGTAAAAACTATAAAATTAGTAGAGAAGACTATATTAAAGGATTAAAAATATATAAAGCATATATATTTTCTCTTGCATTTATGCCAGGAATATTATCTATATTTTATGGCGATGAATTAGGTATAGAAGGATATGGTAACTTAGCAAATAGAAAACCATTTCCTTGGGATAATATAAATGAAGAGCTACTTGAATACTTTAAACTAATAGGTAACATTAGAAAAAAAGAAAAGTTTTTGACAGAAGCGGATTTAAATATTTTAGATATAAATAAAGATTATTTATCTTTTGAAAGAAAAACCGCTTTAGAAAAAATGTTAGTTATGATTAGTCGTTCAAATGAAGAAAAACAAATCGATATACCTAATGAATATTCAAAGTCCAATCAGATATATACACTAAAAAAGTCTAATAAAGAAATTTTAACACCATATGGTGGGATAGCAATAAAAAAATGATGACAAAACACATTATAAAATAATTAAAGTATCCGGGTATGATATAATTCAATAGGGAGATGATTGAGTGTGCGAAAGAATATTATATTAGTATTAATATTAATTTTTATAACCGGTTGTGCAAATTTAAAAGAACTGCCAAAACCGGAAATAACAGACGGATTAAGAGGATCGCTTGGAATTGATAAAAATATCAATGAAGAAACAATAGATGATTATTTAAATCGTGTAGATAGCGTTTATTATGATATGAGAATGTTAGTTGATGTTGCAAAATATGAAAACATAGGTGGAGATTCATATTTATCAGGATTTGTTAAAGGTTTTGAAGTAATGCCATTACCACTTTTGGTTAACGTTGAAGGCCTTCCAAAAGAAGTGGGGGAAACATATCAAGGAAAAACATTGTTCACAATAAATGAAGATGGTAATTATATAGCGAATTTTGAAGAATCGCTAAGTTTTATTGAGTATTATTTTCCAAAAGACAAAAATATATTCTTAATGTGTGGTGGTGGAGGATATGCTGGTATGATGAAAAAAATGTTGGTAGAACTTGGTTGGGATGCAGAAAAAATCTATAATACGGGAGCATATTGGTCATATGAAGGGAAAAACAATATTCAAGTTAAAAACAAAAACGGAAAATATGATTTTTGGAAAGTAACATATCATGATATAAATTTTGATCAATTTACCAAGGTAAAAAAATGAAAGACAAAATAATAATATTTGCCGTTATTATAATGGCGATTTCTATATTGTTTTTTATAAGTATAAGCGACAATCATTTTTATTTTGAAAAACAATATTATGATAAATCTGAAAGTATAGAAATAGACTATCAAAAATATAATGAACTTATTAAAAAAAACGAATCATTTGCTTTACTTATATATCAGCCTCTTTGTATAACTTCATATAATTTCGAGAAGATAGTTACAAGTTTTACCGAACAATATAAATTAACAGTATATAAAATAGCTTTTTCAGAAATTAATAATACAAATTTAAATACAAAAATAAAACATTATCCATCTTTTGGAATATTTAATAAAGGAAAATTAATTTCTTATCTAGATTCAGAAAGTGATGAAGATTTTAAAAAATATAGTAATTTAGAGGATTTTACAAGATGGGTTAGTAAACATGCAGTAATCACGAAAGATGATAATTTTTCATCTAAAGAAACAAAATCTGAAAGTAAAAACATAAATATAAATACAGTATTAAAAAATGTTAAATATGATAAGGACAAAATAAATATATACTTTTTTTGGGGAGAAGGATGTCCTGCCTGTGAAAAACAAAAGAGATTTTTTGATAGTATAGATTCAGAATATAGAAATAATTTTACAATTCATTCATTTGAAGTTTGGAAAAACAAGGAAAATCAAAAAATATTAAATGAGTTTTCAACGAAAAAGGGTGATGAAGTTAAAGGTGTACCATATACAATAGTGGGAGATTTATCGTTCATTGGTTATAAAAACGAAAACGAAATATTAGATATAATTAAGAATAAGTATAAAAATAGCAAAGATATATATTTTGATAAATAATTTTAAAATATTATAGGAGATATGAAATGGAAAAAAATGAAATAGAAAATATTATTGAAGAATATACATTGAAAATAGATGACTTGTGGAGGTCACTTTGACATAGAAGGAAAAAAAGAGGAGCTTAAATCTTTAGAAGATTTATCTATGAAAAATGATTTTTGGGATGATGTTGACAACGCTAATAACATTAATAAAAAAATGGGACATCTTATTAAGGAAATAGAAGAAATAGAAGATTATAAAAAACAATTAATAGATTTGAGCGAAATGTTAGGTATAATAGATGATCAAACTATGTTGCAAGAAATAACATTAGATTTAAATAAGATATTAGATTTAATAAATAAATACAGTTTTAAATCTTTACTAAATAAAAAGTATGATATTAATAATTGTATTTTAGAAATACATCCAGGGGCAGGAGGAACAGAAGCCTGTGATTGGGCAGGAATGCTTTTTGAAATGTACGAAAGATATTGTAATCTCAAGGGATATGAGTTTATTGTTTTAGATATACAAAAAGGCGATGAAGCAGGAATTAAAAGCGCAACTATTAGAATTGTTGGTCCATATGCATATGGATATTTAAAAGGTGAACGGGGTGTCCATCGTTTAGTTAGAATATCACCTTTTGATTCTAATTCAAGAAGACATACATCGTTTGCATCTATTAATTTAACTCCAGAAATTGAAAAAGATAATTCCATTGAAATCAATGCAAATGACTTAAAAATAGATGTCTATCATAGTAGCGGAGCAGGGGGACAGTCTGTAAATACAACTGATTCAGCAGTTAGAATAACTCATCTACCAACGAAAATAGTTGTTTCATGTCAAAAAGAAAGAAGTCAGATAAAAAATAAAGAGATTGCTATGAACATATTAATGTCTAAATTAGTACAATTAAAAGAAGAAAAAGAAAAAGAAGAAATGTCTAAGATTAAAGGTCAAACATTGAATATAGATTTTGGTAGTCAAATTCGTAGTTATACTCTAGAACCATATAAATTAATAAAGGATACAAGGTTTGATTTTGAAACGAGTAATGTTGAAGATTTTTTAAATGGATATATCGATGATGTATTAGAAACATATTTAAAAAGCTCTTTAAACAATTAATTTCATATATATTTCACTATATATTAACAATAATATCATATGTTTTATGATACAATTTTATTGTCTACTATGATATAATCTTAAAGTAGAGGGTGTGTGCAAGTGGGATTAAAAACATTTAAAACACTTGATGAACAAGTAAATATTTTTAAAGGAAAAGGATTAGTCATAGAGGACATAGAGGAAACAAAAAACATTCTTTTAAGAGAAAACTACTTTTTTATTAGTGGGTACAGACATTTATTTTTACGTAGCGAAAAAGAAAAAGTGTTTTTATCTGGAACAACATTTAAAGAATTATACTCAATGTTTAATTTTGATAGACAAGTAAGAAATATAATATTTAAAAATTTACTTATCATTGAAAATAACATTAAAAGTATATTTTCTTATCAACTATCAAAAAAATATGGATATCGAGAAAGAGAATATTTAAAAGTTTCAAATTTCAACCGAGATCCTGCGAAGTCTAGACAAGTAAATGATTTAATAAAAAAAATGAAAAGACAAATAAGGGTCAATGGAGGACAACACTCTGCTACAAATCACTACATATCTAATTATGGTTATATACCTCTTTGGATTGTGGTAAAAGTACTATCTTTTGGTATTGTAAGTGAATTGTATACAATTATGAAACAAGAAGATCAAGACGCTATAGCAAAAATATATAATATTGATAGAGAAGATTTACTGGTTTTTTTACCTATATTAGCGAACTTCCGCAATTTATGTGCTCATGAAGATATATTATACAATCATCGTACACAGAGAAGAATATTAGATAATAAATATCATTATAATTTAAATATACCTCTAATGGATGGCGAATATATTTATGGTAAAAATGATCTATTTGCCGTAATTATAATAATGAAAATGATGTTAAGAGATGAAGAATTCAGATTGTTAGTTAGAGAAATATCCTATGAGGCCGATATTTTATCAGGCAAATTAAAAGTAATACCAATATCGAAAGTATTGGATAAAATAGGGTTTCCAGTTAACTATAAAGACATATTAAATATAGAGTAGGTGGTAAAATGAAAAATAAAAATTTAACATTATTTGTTGGAATCATTGCATTCTTTTTTGGAGCTAGTGCATTATACTTAGTAATATACTTTTTTCCAACAAATGAAAATTATCAAAAAGATGGAAATGATAAAAAACAAGTTACTCTTGAAAAAGAAGTAACAATAACGGATAAAGGAATAGCAGATGCTGTTGAAAAAATATATGATTCCGTAGTAGTTGTGGAAAATTATCAAAATAATCGTTTGGCAGGTTCTGGAACGGGATTTGTTTATAAAACAATTAATGATAAAAGTTATATTATGACAAATTATCACGTTGTTGCAAAAGCTACAAAAGTAGCTGTAACTTTTACCAATAAAGAAAAAATAGAAGTTAAAATATTAGGTGGAGATGAATATGCAGATATAGCAGTTTTGGAAATAGAAACAAAATACATTTCACAAGTCGCTATTATGGGAAAAAGCGAAGTTACAAGACCGGGAGATACTGTTTTTACTGTAGGCGCACCACTTGATAATAATTACTCTGGAACAACAACTAGAGGAATAATATCTGGAAAAGAAAGATTTGTAGATGTTAATATTGGCAGTTTTTTTACTCCAAAATATAATGTTTTAAAAGTCATTCAAACAGATGCTTCAATAAATAATGGTAATAGCGGCGGACCACTAGCTAATTCAAACGGAGAAGTAATTGGCGTAACATCTTTAAAATTGATATCATCAGGTGTTGAAGGAATAGGATTTGCAATTCCAATAGAAGACGCTTTATATTTTGCTAATCTATATGAAAAGGGAGAAAAATTAATAAGACCATCATTAGGCGTCGAAGTTAGTAATGTAAAAGACTTTAAAGATAATCCATCAATATCACCAAATATAAAAATTGATGATAAACTAAAAGAAGGGGCTGTTATCGTAAAAATAGTTGAAAATAGTCCGGCCAAAACTTCTGGCTTAGAAGAAGGAGATGTTGTTATAAAAATAGATGATTATCAAATAACATCATCATCAAGTCTAAGATATTATTTATATAAACATCAAGTCGGTGATACACTAAATTTTAGAGTCAATCGAAAAGGAACAGATAAAAATATATCTGTTAAGCTTACAAAATCAGCCGAAGAAAAATAGACCATTTTAACTTATGGTCTATTTTTATGCTCTTTAAGATGCGTTTCCATCTACATAAAATATATCATAAAATACCCAAAAAATCAAATTTGTGTTATAATCATTATGGTTATAATACGAGGAGAATACATGAAAAATGTTAAATTTAATAGTTTTATTGTACTAATAGTTTCAGGTTTTTTTATATATTATTCATTAAGAGATAATTTTAGTCAATCGATGAATTTATTAGTTTCTTCAAAAATAGTTTGGATTTTAGCAGCTATAGCACTATTCTTAATATATGTAGTATTTGAATCATATGCAATATACTTAGTGTCTAGAGAACAAAAGAAGGGTTATCCTTTTTGGAAAATGTATCGTCTTCAAATAATGACGAAGTTTTTTAATGGAATAACTCCATTTGCTGCAGGTGGTCAACCTCTGCAAGTATACGAATTACATAAAGAAGGATTAACTTATGTACAAGCAACAAGCATAATAGTTCAAAATTTCATTTTATTTCAAACTGCAATAGTGAGTCTAGGAATTATTTCAATTATCGCTAATTTTTTCTTTGATTTTTTTATATACAACAAAGTTATGAGATATTTTGTAATTGTGGGTTTTGTTATTAATTTTCTTCTGCTAATAATAGTAGTAAGTATTAGTGTAAATGAAAAAAGAAGCAAAAAAATTGTCAATTGGTTAATAAAAGTTTTTAGTAAATTGAAAATAACCAATATTACAGAAAAAAGAAAAAAGAAAGCTAATGATTTTATTGAAGATTATACGAAAGCATATGAAAAGTTGAAAAACAATAAAAAGCTATTCCTTAAAATAGTTCTAATAATCGCTTGTTCAAAAATCACTTTATTTTTAATACCACAATGTATATTTAATGCTTTAAGAATAGAACACACACTTAGTCCTTTAGTTACAATAGTTACAGGAGTATATATATTTATTATGAGTAGTTTTGTTCCGATTCCCGGAGGTACAGGTGGAGCAGAATTTGGTTTTCTTGCATTTTTCTCTAATTTTGTTGCTCTTGAGTTAATCCCACCAGCATTAATTCTTTGGAGGTTTATAACCTATTATGCACCAACCTTGATTGGTGGAATAGTATATAACTTTTTCGGTGAAAACAAAGAATTAGTAAGAAAATCCAAAAAACAATTTAAAAAATAAGTTTTATATAAAACTTATTTTTTTATTACAATGTTAAATATTCTTCCTGGTATATAAATCTCTTTGATTATTTGATGGTTCTCAAATCTTTTAGCAAGCTTTTCATCTTCATTTATTAGTTTTTTTACTACGGATACATCTGCAGTTTTGCTAGTATTAACTACACCAACTAATTTACCATTAATTTGAATTGGTAAATTAATAGTGTCTAAAATTAATTTGTCAGGATTAAAATCAGGATATTGCTCTTTAAATATGGAGTTATTATTTCCCATTTTTTCCCAAATTTCTTCAGCAAAATGAGGCGCTAAAGGAGCAAATAATTTAATGAATCTTATGAACGATTTTCTAACTAGTTCAATATTTTTAGGCATATCACTTTGCTCGTATTTATATAGTTCATTAATATATTCCATACATCTAGCAATAGCTGTATTAAATGAAAAGTTTTCTATGTCTTCTATTACGGATTTTATTGTTTGATTTTCTACATAAATTAAGCTATGTTCTTCAGAATCTTCAGTATTTTTCAATATATATTCATTATTGAATATTTTATCTTGAATAACTTCGATTCTATTAATAAATCTAGATAATGATTTTATTCCGTCATCGCTCCAAGGTCCACCTTCTTGATATGTAAAACCAAACATTAAATACAATCTAAATACATCTGATCCATATTCATTAACATAATCATCTGGATTAACAGTATTTCCACGAGATTTACTCATTTTTGAACCATCACTTCCGAGAATCATTCCTTGATGAACTAACCTTAAAAACGGTTCATCAAAATTTAAATAACCTAAATCTCTTAAAGCTTTAGTAATGAATCTTGCATATATTAAATGCATTGTCGCGTGTTCTGCGCCACCTATATAGGTATCAACAGGTAATAATTTATTAACTAAATCTTTATCAAAAGGATTAACTTCATTATTAGGATTAGTATATCTTAAGTAATACCAAGATGAACAGACGAATGTATCTAAAGTATCAGTTTCTCTTTTGGCAGCTTTACCACATTTGGGACATTTACAATTAACAAAAGAATCAGATCTTTTTAAAGGGGATTCTCCATCTGGCCTAAAATCAACATCATCAACTAATAATACTGGTAATTCAGAATCAGGTACTAAGACTTCTCCACAATCATCACAATATATTATCGGAATTGGAGCTCCCCAATATCTTTGTCTTGAAACTAACCAGTCTTTTAAACGATAATTAATTTTTCGTGATGCCAAATTTAACGATTCTAACTTTTCGACAATTTTCATTTGAGCAACCACTGAATTTAAACCATTAAACTCATCACTATTAACAAGTTCTCCTTCGCCCGCATATGGTAATTCTTTGCTCTCAATGACCTTAATCATTTCTAAATTGAATTTTTTAGCAAACTCGAAATCTCTTTCATCGTGTGCAGGGACCGCCATAACACATCCGGTTCCATATGAGTTTATAACATAATCAGATACCCAAATTGGTATTTTTCTATTATTAATTGGATTATAAGCATAACTGCCAGTAAAAACTCCGGTTTTATCTCTAATTGTTGATGACCTTTCAATATCTGTTAATTTATTAGTTGAGTCTTGATATTCTTTAATAGTGTCAACAAACTCATCGTTAGTTAACCTTTCAACATAATCATTTTCAGGTGCTAAAACAACATATGTAACACCATATAAAGTGTCGGGCCTAGTTGTAAAAACTTTTAAAGTGACATCATCAAAATCGGTTTTAAATTCTATTTCTGTTCCTTCTGATTTTCCAATCCAATTCGTTTGAATTTTTTTTGTTTTTTCAGGCCAATTTAAATTATCAATCATACTTAATAATTCTTCGGCATAATCTGTTGTTTTAAAGAACCATTGATTTAATTTTCTTTGATGAACTTCGTTTTTGCATCTTTCACAAGAACCACTAATGACTTGCTCATTAGCTAGAACCGTCTTACAACTATTGCACCAATTAACTGGAGCATATGCCCGATAAGCTAAATTATTTTTATATAAAATAGAAAATAACCACTGTGTCCATCTATAATATTCTTTGCTATGTGTTTCTAATGTGTAATCCCAATCAATCATTAAACCTAGTTCATCTAATTGTTTTCTCATAGTTGATATATTATTATTTGTTGACTCACGAGGATGAACTCCTGTTGCAATAGCATAATTTTCGGCAGGTAATCCAAAAGAATCAAAACCCATTGGATGAAATAAATTATATCCTTGCATATATTTAAAACGCGCAAAAGTATCTGAAGGACCATAATTATACCAGTGTCCTATGTGCAAGTTTGATCCAGAAGGATAAGAAAACATCTCTAAAGAGTAATACTTAGGTTTATTACTATTTAAATCAAATTTATTGGTTTTATTTTCATTCCATTTCTTTTGCCATTTTTTATCAATCTCTTTTGAATACATAGATCTACCTCCAAATAAACTATGTGTATTATAACACTAAATGTTGTAAAACGAAATAATCAATGATATAATTCATTTGTGCCTAGGGGCGTGGTTAAATGGTATAATAGGAGTCTCCAAAACTTTTGTTGGGAGTTCGATTCTCTCCGCCCCTGCCAATTTAAATATTACTTCGAAAATGGAGTTTTAAATACAATAAAAGCATGAAATTCCAAGTGAAAATCGTGCTTTTTAAAAGCAATAATTAATATTATATTTAATGTATAATTATATTTGTTAGGAGTAATTAAGTAATGAAAAATATTAAAGTTGTAACAATTTGCGGTAGTATGAGATTTGCAAATGAAATGCAAAAAATCGCCTGGGATTTGGAACTTGATAACAGATGGGCGACTATTCAATGTTTATATGATAGATTAGAAAATCAGATTACTTCTAAAGATTGGGAGATATTAAAAGCATGTCATTTTAAAAAAATAGATATTTCTGATGCAATATATGTTGTTAACATCGGTGGTTATGTTGGAAATAACACAAGAGAAGAAATAGAATATGCAATAAAACTAGGAAAAGAAATAATATACCACGAGCCATTGATATAATATAATTGAATATGAGGAGATAAAATGAAAAAAAGAATCGAGAAAATAAAAAATATTGTTGATTTGGATTATTATTTAAATTACAAAACAAATAACGAAGAAATTAATAATTACTATAAACATAGTAGAAAATTATATAGACTATTTCAGTCAAATACAGGATGTATGCACTTTGTGATTGATCATGGAAATGGCAAAAAGGCAACAATATACGAACAGGCAAACATTATTAGCAAACATTTTAATTCAAAAACAAGAAGGGTTTTAGAACTAGGTTCTGGGCAAGGCGGAAATATAAAATATTTGGCAAACAAAAACAAAAATATTGATTTTTATGGAATTGATATATTTATTAACGACACAACCAAAAATAAAAACAAAATATTTTCTCATGGTGATTATCATGACTTATCGCAATTTGATGATAATTATTTTGACGTAATATTCGCTATTGAAACAATTTGTTATTCGGAAAATAAAGAAAAAATCTTTAATGAAGTCAATAGAGTTCTGAAAAAAGAAGGAATTTTTATTATTTTTGATGGTTATTCGAATGTAGAAAAAAACAATTTGGATGAATATGATCTTTTAGCAATGAAACTAACGGATTCGGGTATGGCATTAAATGAGTTTGAAAACATAAAATCTTTTGATATTAAAAGAAAAAACTTTGAATTAATAGAAAAGAAAAACTTAACTAAAAATATATTTCCTAATTTGAAAAGATTTGAAAAAAGATCGGATTTGTTTTTTAATAGCAAAATACTAAGTAAAATGATACCAAAAATAGTATCAAAACAATCTATTGGAAATGTAATAACTGGTAACTTAGTACATGGGCTTTTTAAGAAAAATTATTACGTTTATTACATGCATATTT
>CAYTSC010000018.1:12130-12731 GCA_964440475.1 uncultured Muribaculaceae bacterium | reverse complement strand
AGTCGATGGAGAACTATATAATGAAGCGCCATTAACCAAAGACTTAGAATTAACAGCAAATTGGTTAAGAGAAGAAGCTAAAACGTTTATGATTACATTCAAATTAGATAATGGAAGTAAAGATATTAAAGTTTTGGTAGAAGAAAATAGTGTGGTTAATAAACCTAAAACACCCACCAAGAAAGGATATACATTTACTAATTGATACTTAAAAAACAAAGTATATAACTTTAACACAAAAATAACTAAAAACATAACATTAATAGCTAAGTATAAGAAAATGGATGCTCCATCTAGTAGTAAAACACCAGAGACCCCATCAAGTAGTAAAATACCAGATACTCCATCAAGTAGCCAAGCAGTTGATGTTCCAGTTACTAATATTAATTTAAACGAAGTAAGTAAGACAATTAATCGCGGTCAAACATTTAGGTTTATTGCAACTGTATTACCAGCAAATGCAACAAATAAAAAAGTAACTTGGACATCAAAAAATGAAGCAATTGTAACAATAGATAGTAGTGGAAATATAACTCCAATTAAGGCTGGTGAAACTACAATTGAAGCAACAAGTGCAAATGGGAAAAAAGTAGTAGCAACA
>CAYTSC010000018.1:0-12120 GCA_964440475.1 uncultured Muribaculaceae bacterium | reverse complement strand
AAATAAAACATTTCGTAAAGAAATTCAAAATTTATATTAACTTTTTCTTGTTTAGCAAATTTTAACAAATTTTAATATATATATTTTGAATTTATTTTTTGTTTATGTCTATGTTATTTATGTATTCAGTAATACAATAAACTGAATTATAATCGTAATATCTTATATTTTGGTGGTCCAGATGCAAACCCAACATATGAAACTTTTCCAAAAGGAGCAAATTATAATAATAATCCAGTATTTTATGCAACTAATATGAATGGAATGCATGATGCATTAGGCTTTAATCAAAGTACCGGTATAGTTAAATTTACAAAGAAAGACTCTCCATTTACTCAAGGTAAAATTTGGGTTGAAATTGATGGTGTTAAAAGTAATGTTATTGATATCACTGGTGAAAAAGAACTATGCTGGGAAGGAAATTGTGGGGCCAATTGGAGTAAAACAATTAAAGTTAATACTCCAACAAAGTTTACGTTTAATGTTAGTTCCACATTTACGGTTGGAACAAATAAAGAAATTACACTTAGTCCAACATCTGGCTTTTCCACAACTGTAACAGGAACAAAAACATCACATCTTGGCAATTTTCCAAGTTTTAATATTAAAACTCCTGGTGGACAGGAAAGAACTATAACAATAATAGTCAATTGATTAATAAAGAGAAGACTCCAGAAGGAGTCTTTTTTTGTTGGATTTAATAATTATGTATCATAACAATTTCAAAACAACTTTTCATAATTTTTCTTTTAATATGTATTACTTTATAAACAAAAAAAAGGAAGTACATATTAAAAAGTTAAGATATAGGTTGAAGGGAGGAAAATAGTGAAGAAGTGGATTGTTAGACAACAAGATGAAAAAGATTGTGGTGTTTGTACATTATTATCGATTATAAAATATTATGGTGGGTATGTACCTCTTGAAATATTAAGAGAAGATACATATACATCAAATAAAGGAACAAGAGCATATAACTTAGTTCAAACATTGAGAAAGTACAATTTTGAAGTTCAAGGAATAAAAATTGATATTCACAATTTAGATAAAATAAACTTACCAGCAATTGCTCATGTTTTAATTGATGAAAAGATTCCGCATTTCGTTGTAATATACGCAATAAATAAAAAATATATTACAATAATGGATCCAGGAAGAGGAATCATTAAAATGTCTTTTAAACAATTTGAAACAATATTTTCTGGAATAATTATAATTTGTAGTCCAATAAACAAAATAATTTCAATAGACAAGACAGATAATATTTACAATCTATTTAAAAACATTTTAACTAAAGAAAAGAAACTGATAATGAAAATAGTTATCTCTAGTTTAATACTAACGATAACAAGTATCATAAGTTCATTTTTCTTAAAAGTAGCTATAAATAATGTTACAAAAACTAATATGTATTTTAATTTAAAAGTAACAATAATAATTTTTGCAATACTAACAATAATCAAAATTTTTATCACCTATATTCGGACATATTTTGAAGTGTATTTAAGCAAAAACATCGATTTACATATTAACATTCCATTTCTAAAACACCTATATAACATCCTTCACTAAAATCTTAAAACTAGAAGTATTGGTGATATCACTGAAAGAGTAGATGAGCTAAGTAATTTGAAAGAATTATTTGCAAAAATATTTATAACTATATTTTTAGATCTCATTCTAGCTTTAAGTAGTTTAATAATCTTATTTACATTAAATTATCAATTGACTATTATTATTTTAATTATACTAATTATGTATGGAATTATGGGGCTAATTTTTAGCCCAATAATAAAAAGAAAAGCTCAAGAAAATATAGAAAAAGAAACATGTTATAAAAGTTATTTAATTGAAAGCATATCCGGAATTCAAACCATTAAAAATTTGAATCAAACCCCATTTTTTCTTAAAGTTTTAATTGAAAAATATTTAAGTTATTTAAAACATACATTTTTTTTCAATAAACAGATTAACAACCAAATGTTAATAAAAGAAACGATCAATGAATTAGGTATATTCATTTTAATGAGTTTCGGAATAATTTTAATTAGCAAAAGTAAATTAAATATAGTCGATTTAGTAGTCTTCACGAATCTTATTAGTTATTTAACAATTCCTTTTAAAGAAATGATCGACTACTTACCGAAAATAGAGTTTATTAAAGCATCTTATTATAAAATAAATGATTTTATTTCATTGCCGGAAGAAAAAACAGAATACAAAGAAGAAGTATTTCATTTTGGTAAAGTTAAAATTGAAAATTTGAAGTACTCGTATAATGGTTATAACAATATAATCGATGATTTATCGTTAGAAATAAACATTAGTGAAAAAATATTGTTGACTGGAAAAAGTGGTTTTGGAAAAAGTACACTATGTAAATTAATTGCAGGTGTAATGAAATTTGATGGAGGAAAAATTTTAGTGGACAACATTAATTTGCAAGACTATTCCTTAAACACGATAAGAAATAATATATGTTATGTTTCACAAGATGAGACATTATTCTCAGATACAGTTTATAATAATTTAACTTTAAATAAAACAATTAAAAAGAAACATTTTGAAAAAGTGATGAATATATGTCAAGTTGATAAAATTATCAATAGTAAAAATTTAAGATATGAAACATATCTTTTGGAACAAGGCAGTAACCTATCAGGTGGTGAAAAGCAAAGAATTATATTGGCAAGAGCCTTACTAAATAATAGTCAAATATTGATTTTGGATGAGACATTATCGGAAGTTTCCAGCGAACAGAAAGAAAAAATCCTGTCTGATATTATAAAGTATTATAAAAATCAAATAATAATATATGTTTCTCATCATAAAATTGATGGGCTATTCGATAGAACAATCGATTTAGAGAAGTGTTATGAATGAAATTGTAATACCAAGCTATTCTTTTTTAAGAGTAGAACCTAAAAAAAGTTTAAGTGTTATTCTATTGATTATTATAATCTTCATAATTTATTCTTTAAATCAAAGGGTTACTACTATAAGTGAGGTTCAAGCCATTGTATTTGATAATAATCTTCATCTTTTAATTCCACATGATGAAGTTAAAAACATTATTGATAAAGATGAATTACTAATTGAAAATAAAAAATATAAATACAAAATAAAAAATATACTACCAGAAATCCAGGTAATTAATAATCAAAATATTCAAGAGATAGAAATAGATATCAAATTACCAAAAAAATATCAATTGAATAATTTAATATTGACAACTAAGATTATTAAAAGTGAGAAAACACTTTTTAAAAAATTAAACAATATACTAGTAGAGAGGGAGGATAAATGAAAATATTAAATGATCAAGAATTAATGAGTGTTTATGGAGGGGCTATAAATTGGGGCCTAATGGGATTAGCGATTGTAGGTATAATAACATTTGGAGTGGGCGTTTTGGACGGTTTTAAAAGACCGATGCCTTGTAGGAAATAATATGTATATATTATCTAATGAAGAATTATACTTAGTTGAAGGTGGTATTAATATTACCGGGTCACTAATTACAGCTTTTTCTAAAGCGATTCAAACAATATTCGATATTGGTCGTAGCTTTGGGACCTCATTAAACATGATCAGAAACAAAAGAAAATGTTAAGGATGAAATACATCCTTTTCATTTTTAATAATTTTTTTTAATAATTATTTGAATACCATTGTCAAATTAATTTGATAATGATATAATCATAATGCAATGAAGGGAGGGATAAGATATGACCAGAGTAGATGTAAAAAACGGAAATGTTGATGGAGCATTAAAACGATTTAAGATGAAAGTTGCTAGAAGTGGAGTCCCTTCTGAACTAAAGAAGAGAAAACACTATGACAAACCAGGCGTTAGAAAAAGAGCAGAGAAAAAAGAACAAATAAAAAATGCTAGAAAACGTCATCGCGACTAGAAGGTGAGAAAATGCAAGAACAAATAAAAAAAGACTTAGAAACTTTCATGCGTTCTCAAGATAAATTTAGTTTGAATGTTATCAGAATGTTAAGAAGCGCTATTCAAATGGAAGAAATTGCAAAAAAAAACGTTCTTACTGATGATGAAGTAATTGCTGTTATAAAAAGACAAGTTAAAATTAAAAAAGATAGCATTGAAGAATATACTAAATATGAGAAATTTGAAACTGTATCTGAATTAGAAAAAGAAATAGAAGTTCTAAGTAAATATTTGCCCGAAGAGATGTCAGATGAAGAATTAAACCTTATTATTGAAGAAGTGATTCTCGAATTAAAACCAACAAGCATGAAAGAAATGGGTATGGTAATGAAAACTGTATCTGAGAAAGTTGGTAATGCCGCTGATATGAGTAAGGTAAGTTCAATAGTAAAATCAAAATTAAGTTAGTACTACTAGTTAGTACTTTTCTTTTGCTTATTTGATCTAATAATAGTAAAATAGATAATAGAAAGGAAGATATTAATGATTCCTAAATCTGTCTATGGGGCAATAGATAAGACATGGCCAATGGTATTTATATTTGTTGTAATAGTTAGTTTTATAAGATTATTCTCGTTATATAGTAATAATAAAAGAATAGTTTACTATAGAGAATTTGTTTCTTTACTTTTTATAATTTATTTATTGTTTTTGTTCGAACTAGTAACTAATACTGATATGATTAGCATTGGAAATAATTTTCAGCCATTTAAAGAAATGACTAGATATTCAATTAATTCTCCTTTATTTTATCGAAATGTAATAGGTAATGTATTGCTTTTTATTCCATTCGGGGTATTTGTTTGTTATTATATTCGTCGTTGTAAATTTTGGCAGGTATTCACCATTACACTATCTGGTTCATTTATAATTGAACTAGTACAATCAAAAATAGGAAGATCATTTGATGTTGATGATATTATTCTCAATGTTATTGGTGGAATAGTAGGTTATTTTATTTATAAAATACTATACAAAATAAAAAGCATCTTACCTAGGTTTTTAAAAAGTGAAATTGTATTTAATATAATAGCTATTATACTAACCATTATAATAATTATACTATTTGTTAATTATTCTGGTATTTGGAAGGTGTTTTAATGTTTGAAATAAATGATGAAGTTGAATATAAAGATTATGAGTTTTTAAATGAACTATTAAATAAAACATTAAAACAATTAAGTATTGATAATGTTTTATTTTCTGTAATATTGATAGATGATGAAGAAATGAGAAGAATAAATAGAGAATATCGAAATATCGATAAAACTACAGATGTATTATCATTTGCATTTGAAGATAATGCTAAAATAAAGTATAATAAATTCAGACTTTTAGGCGATATATATATATCGATTCCAACAATGAAAAGACAAGCGTTGGATAATGAAAATTCTGAAAGATATGAACTATCATTTTTAGTTATTCATGGATTATTACACTTATTAGGCTATGATCATATGAATTCTATAGATAAAAAAGTAATGTTTGAATTACAGGAGGCTTTACTTAAATGAAAAAAAGTTTTAGAAGAGAACAATTTAAAAGAGATGAAGTAAAAAAAAGAGGGTTTAAAAGATTTTTTGCTAGTTGGTCATATTCATTTCAAGGACTAGCTTATGCATATAAGTATGAACAAAGTATGCTAATACACTTTATCGCGACCATTTTTTCAATAATAATGGGTATTATTTTAGAAATAAGTGCAACGGAGTGGTTATTAATATTTATATCAATAGGAATGGTGCTTGCGATGGAATTATTAAATACAGCAATTGAAGCAGTAGTTGATCTTGTTACATTGGATATATACCCATTAGCTAAAATAGCTAAGGATACGGGTTCAGCAGCGACATTTGTTGTAAGCGTAATTTCTTTTGTAATTGGTATGGTAATATTCATGCCTAAAATATTAGATTTATTTTAAGGAGGAAATATGAAAGAAAAATTAATAAAATTATTAGACAATGCATATGCTCCTTATTCTAATTATCCAGTTAGTTGTATTCTATTAACTAATGATAGCAAAGAATTTAGTGGAGTAAATGTTGAAAATGCTAATGGTACAAGTATATGCGCAGAAAGAAATGCTATTCATAATGCAGTAGCAAACGGTTATAAGAAAAATGATTTCAAAGAGTTACATCTAATGACTAAAAAGATAACTGTTCCTTGTTTTTCATGTCGTCAAGTATTCACTGAGTTTTTTAATGATGATTTAATAGTTTATGCATATGATATCCATGATAATGAGAAGGTATATACAATCAAAGAATTATGCCCTCATAAGTTTACGGAGGAAGATTTAAGATGAAAAGCGGTTTTGTCAGTTTAATCGGTAGACCTAATGTTGGTAAAAGCACTTTGTTAAATGCGATTGTTAATGACAAAATTGCAATTACATCTCCTAAGGTTCAAACAACAAGAAATATTATTCAAGGAATATATAATGATGAAGATAGTCAAATAGTATTTCTTGATACTCCTGGAATTCATAAACCTAAAAATAAATTAGGGAAAGTATTAAATAAAAAAGCACAAGGTAGTATTTATGATGTTGATTTAATATTATTTTTAGTAGACGCTGAACACGAATTAGGCCCAGGGGATAATTTTATTATGCAAAGTTTAAAAAATATAACAACTCCTGTAATTTTAGTTATAAATAAAATTGACTTAATATCTAGAGAGACGATATTAATGAAAATAAGTGAATATAAAGATATATATAATTTTGCAGAAATAATACCGGTTTCAGCAGAGAAAAAAGAAAATATTGACCATTTAATAAAAGTAATTAAAAAATATTTGACGGATGATTATAAATATTATCCTGATGAAATAAAAACTAGTAATTCAAATATATTTTTAATAAGTGAGTATGTAAGAGAGAAAATACTATTATATACTGATGAAGAAGTTCCTCACAGTGTAACATGTCTAACAACGCACTTTGCAGAAAAAAAAGATATTATTGATGTATATGTTGATATTATAGTTGATCGCGATAGTTTAAAGAAAATTATCATAGGTAAAGAGGGCTCTAAATTAAAACAAATAGGAGCTTTAGCAAGAATGGATATTGAGAAATTATTAGGCAAAAAGATCTATTTACAATTATATGTAAAAACTATCCCTCGTTGGCGAGATCGAGAACGTCATATCAAAGAACTCGGACTGAAAGATTAGGCGATTTAATTGATTAAAAAAATAGAAGCAATAGTTATAAGTGATATTTCTTATGGAGAAACATCTAAAATAATTAATATATTTACAAAAGAATACGGAATAATTGGAGTTATTGCAAAAGGTGCTAAGGGGATGAAGAGTAAATTAAGAAACTATGCGATCCCTTTTACATATGGTTACTTTCACGTATACTATAAAGAAGACAAGTTATCTACTTTGATTGAATGCGAAATAATAGATGATTTAAAAAATCTTAAAACAGACATAGTTTTAATGAGTTATCTAAATTATTTAATTGAATTAGCTACTCAAATATATAAACAAAGTCATAGTTCTGAAATATATAATTATTTAATTTCAATTTTAAAGAAATTAAACCAAGGATTAGACCCAATTGTTCTAACAAATATTTTAGAAATAAAGCTATTAGATCATTTAGGTATTACATTAAAATTAGATGGGTGTGTTAAGTGTAATAATAAAAAAAATATAGTTACCATTAGTTCACAATCAGGTGGATATATTTGTGGTAATTGTTGTACTAATGAAATACTATATGATGATAAAGTTATAAAAATGATGAGAATGTATTATTTGATTGATATTGATTCAATTAGTGACTTAAATATAAGTGAATCGGTAAAATTAGGAATAAATAAATTTTTAAATCATTATTATGATCAATATACAGGTCTTTATTTACAAAGTAAGGATTATTTAGAAAAAATGTTGAAAAATACCAATTAATTTAATATAATCAATACATAGGAGCGAAGAAGGATGTGGCAAATCCGGAGCTGTATATATTAAAGAGATTCTTCTAGAATAAGTAAGGTGGAACCGCGGATATGATTCGTCCTTACAGATATTTTAGGAGTTTTTATTTTTTAGGAGGAGAGTATATGAAAAATAGTTTAGAAGAAATAAGTAATTATGCCAAACAATATGGATTTGTTTTCCAGGGAAGTGAAATTTATGGAGGATTAGCTAACTCATGGGATTATGGACCATTAGGAATATTACTTAAAGATAATATCAAGAAGGCATGGTGGCAAAAATTCATTCAAGAAAATCCATATAATTATGGTATTCAAAGTGCAATTTTAATGAATCCAAAGGTTTGGGAAGCCAGTGGACATGTTGGAGGTTTCTCTGATCCACTTTTAGATTGTAAAAAATGTAAAAGTAGATTTCGTGCTGATAATTTAATAGATAGCTACTTTGAAGAGGCTGGAAAAAATGATAAAGCCGATGGACTATCACACGATGAAATGAGAGATTTAATAGATGAATATAATATTAAATGTCCAAATTGTAATGCTCATGACTTTACAGATATTAGACAATTTAATTTATTGTTTGAAACGAGAATGGGTGTAACAGAAGATGCTAAGAATACGATATATTTAAGACCAGAAACAGCTCAAGGTATGTTTGTTAACTATTTAAATGTTCAAAGAAGTATGAGATTAAAAATACCATTTGGTATTGGTCAAGTAGGAAAAAGTTTCCGTAATGAAATAACTCCAGGAAACTTTATATTTAGAACTCGCGAGTTTGAGCAAATGGAACTTGAATTTTTTTGTGAACCAGGAACAGACTTAGAGTGGTTTGGTTATTATAAAAATTTTTGTTTAGAGTTTTTAAAAAATTTAGGTCTAAAAAAGGAAAAATTAAGATTTAGAGATCATTCACAAGATGAATTGTCATTTTATTCGGTTGCAACAACCGATATTGAATACGAGTTTCCTTTTGGATTTGGAGAATTATGGGGAATTGCTGATAGAACAGATTATGATTTAAGTGTTCATGCTGAACATTCCAAAATAGATATTAGTTATTTAGATCCTGAAACTAATGAAAGATATGTACCATATTGTATTGAACCATCTGTTGGTTTAGATCGTATGTTTTTAGCATTTTTATGTGATTCATATCAAAAAGAATATATTGCTGATGGAGAAGAAAGAGAACTATTAAAAATACATCCATATTTAGCTCCAATTAAGGTTGCCATCTTACCATTAATTAAGAAACACCATTCAGAAAGGGCATTAGAAGTTTACAGTATGCTATGTAAAGATTTTCAGTGCAGTTTAGACGAATCTGGAAGTATTGGTAAAAGATATAGAAGAGCCGATGCAATAGGAACTCCTTTTGCAGTTACAATTGATGATGAAACAATTAAAAATAATACTATTACAGTTAGAAATCGTGACACTATGGAACAAGAAGTTATCAAATTACATGAACTAATTGATTATTTGCATAAAAAGATTGATTTTTAGTAAATTATTGTTTGTAAAAACATTCAATCAATGATAGAATATGTATATAAGATACGGAGGTATTTGTATGTCAAAATTTAAAGCACTTAAAGATAAATTATTTAGTGAAACAGAAAAAGTTGTAACTAGTGAAGATGATTATTATGAAATAAGCGAAAAAGAAGCATATGAAGAAGCTTGTAGTACTGGAAGTAAAATGATTCTTCTTGAACCAAGGGCTTATTCTGAAAGTCAACAAATAGCTGATCATTTAAAAAAGAGAAATAGTGTAGTTGTAAACTTAAAAAGAGTCACATCAGATCAAGCTAAAAGAATAATTGACTTTTTATCTGGAACTATATATGCAATTGGTGGAGAACTACAAAAAATTGGTCAGGGTATATATTTATGTACACCAAAGAACATCAATGTACAAGGTAAAATAACAGAAGAAGATAAACCAGGAAGTAAAAGTTCAAGTGAGGAAATAGATTTCTAATATAATAATTTGAGGTGACGATATGAACAAGTTTCATAATGCAATTATGGGTTACAATAAACAAGAAGTTAATCGCTTTGTTGCTGATGTAATAGTTGAAGTTGAAAAATTAATTTCAGCAGGAAAAAGAAAAGATGAACTAATTGCAAATTTAGATGAACAAGTAACTAGATATAAACACATGGAAAATACTCTTAACAGAGTAGTTTTAGTGGCCGAAGAAGCTAGTCACCAAATTAAAAAAATGGCTCGTAGTGAAGGGGATGCAATTATCGATGAAGCTAAGAAAAATGCTTCACGAATTGTCAACGAAGCCCTAGCCAAAGCAGAAGAAGCAGAACAAGCAGCCGAAAACTTAAGAAGAAACATCTATAATTATAAAAAACGTGTTCGTACAGTTATAGAAGAACAATTAGAAGTAATAGATGCTTTAGATAAAGATTCATTTTAATATATTAAATTACACCTTAGAATAAGGTGTTTTTTGTGATATAATTTTATTAGTAAGGAGAGCAATAATGGATAATCTGTTACCAAATATATATCAAAAGAGTATTTATACAATTGATTATAAAAAACTAAAGAAATCTGGTATTAGATGTCTAGTTTTTGGTTTGAATAATACAATCGCTCCTTTAAGAACTACTGTTCCAACAAAAAGATTGCAGGATTTATTTGAAGATTTAAAAGAAATGGGTTTTAAACTTATTATTTTATCTAATTCTAAAAAAACTAGAGTAGAGCCATTTAAAGAATATTTAAATGTTGATTCAGCATTTAATTCATATAAACCATTAAAAAAGAAATATAAAAGAATAATGAAGTTATATGGTTTTAAAGAAACACAAATAGCTTGTATTGGTGATCAATTGATTACTGATATATATGGTGCAAATAGAATGAACTTTACAAGTATATTAGTTAACTCGATCAGTTCAATTGATTATGCATCAACAAAAATAATTAAAATGCTTGATAAAATAATAATTAATAAATTAGTTAGAGACGAAAGATTAAAAAGAGGTCAATATTATGAATAAAAAATGCAGTGGATGTGGATCGATTTTTCAATCTTTAAATAAAGATTCAAGCGGATATATTAATCCAAGTAAAAAAAATGACGCAACATATTGTGAAAGATGTTTTAAGATAATGCATTATGGTGAATCTTTAGTCGTCCTTGCGCCTTCTGAAATAAAAAAAATAATTGATGAAGTCAACGATAGTCATCAACACGTACTATTTGTCTGTGATTTACTAAGTTTAAATTCAGATATTATTAATATATATCAGAAAATAAATTGCACTAAAACTTTGATTATTAATAAATATGACTTATTTAAACATTTATTAAAAGAAAATAAAATAAAAGAATATTTAAAAGATAATTATGATATTCAAGAAAATATATTATTTATATCATCAATAAATAATCACAATGTTAAAGATTTGTTAAATTACTTAGATAAATTTGATATCCATAAAGCATATTTAGTGGGTTTTATTAATGCTGGTAAAAGCACATTAATTAATACGATTTTAAAAATGAGAGATCAAAGTATTTTAGGTTTAACAACTAGTTATATTCCACATACAACAATGAATTTTATCGAAATGAAAATATCTGATAATTTAACATTAATCGATAGTCCAGGTTTTTCTTATTCTAGTTTTTTAAGTAATGATCTAAATTTATTAAAGAAAATAGATATAAAAAAGAAAATAAAACCTATTACTTATCAAATGAAACAAAATGAATCGTTAATTATTGAAGATTTAGTTGATATTGCTTTCTTAGATAAAGCAAATATCACAATATATTTAAGCAATAAATTTAAAATTAAAAAAGATTATAAGATAAATAGATACTATTTAAAACTACTAGTTCCTAAAGATCATGATTTGGTCATTAAAGGAATTGGTTTTATATGCTTTAAAACAGAAGTGGAAATCGAAATAAATATAGAAGATAAAAACTTAATTGAATTAAGAAAGTCATTCTTTGGAGGTGTAAAATGAGTCAAATAAAAATCATGAATGAACATCTATCCAATAAAATAGCCGCTGGTGAAGTAATTGAAAAGTGTTCTTCTATTGTAAAAGAATTAGTAGAAAATAGTATTGATGCTGGTTCGAAAATTATTAAAGTGGACTTAATTGAAGGTGGAATTAAACAAATAAAAGTAACTGATAATGGTGGAGGAATGGAT
>CAYTSC010000017.1:2099-13075 GCA_964440475.1 uncultured Muribaculaceae bacterium | reverse complement strand
AATTGATAGTTTCAGTATTGTATTTTGTCAAAGTCGCTATGATTTGATCTCTCATTTGAGTAGTATTTTTCCCACTTGTTAAAATATCCAAAATAGCACTTGAAATAATATTGTTTTTCCAATCTTCAGCAGCAGGTCCTTCACTTAAAAAAATATTTACTAATTCTAGAGCTTTATTAATTATTTGAACTTGACTTGGTTCGGATGCGTGAAGAAGTAAAGCAATATCATCGGCTTCTAAAAGAAAAACAGGTAATTTAATTAAATTGTTTTCACCATTTACTTCTGTTGAATAACTCCTAAAACCTATACCTGGTAAAGAATTCATTTTAGAGAAAGCATTATTGTATTCTCCATAAACATCGAATATTGCTATATGTGAATTAATAGGCATTTTATCATCATTATAATAAAACATATTTTGAATTATTCTAGCAGTCCCACATGACTTGCCAGAACCTGTATTGCCTAAAATAGCAAAATGCGAAGATAGGAAATCATTAGCGTTTGCAGTTACATTGAAGCCATCATATGTAGCGCTTTTACCAATATATAGAGCTTCTTTTTTAGAAATATCTTGATTACCAAGTATTAATTCAACTTCGCTTTTGTATACTAAACGACAACCGGATTTTAAACTTGGTTTTTTTATTATACCCGAAGTGAATTTATCATTTATTATCTCACCAATCAGTAATACATCAATTGTATTTTGATTGAGCGCAGTTATTTCACCAATTATTTTTCTATCATTAGTTGGAAAAACAACATGATAGTTTAATATATTTGTTTCTATTTCACCAGTAGTGTTTTCTAAAACTACTGATTCGTCCTTTATTTCTAAAATTTTACCGAACATCAATATCGCATCCTATTCTAAAGTAATTTTACCATATTTGGATTAAAATAAATAGTATAATGAATATAAGATATTACTTCATTAATAACGATTTTTATGGTAATCTATTATTAGAGTAGGGTGTGATACTTTGGCAAGTAATGAAACATTAGTCCTTTCTGCTGCTAATTTAAAGACAATTGAAGATAATTTATCTCAATTTGCCGAAAGTTTAGGATCGATGAATCATAATATTTTTGATGTGACTTCAAAGATGGAAGATGTAACAAAAAATGTTTTAACATTAGAAGAAGAAATAAAAAAAGTAATGCAAGAAATAAAAAGTACTACAATAATTTCTAATGCTAAACAATCAATAGTAATTAGTCAAAATGAATGGCAAAAAAAGTTTCAGCATCATGAACAATTAAGAAGAAATATAATATCAATAATCGAAGCTGTTAATAGTGGCTTAATAAATAAGAGTAGTATTGAAAATTTTAAAGAAGATATAATTATAAATGCTCCTAATTATTGGTTAGCGCCTATACTAGTAGCTATTTCTGCATGGTTAACTGATAATAAAGAACTTGCTAATAAAGCATTAAATGAAGCTTTGAAAAGAGATAAAACTAAGACATCACTTATAATGTCTTTAGTTTATTTGCAAGTTAAAAGATATAAGACATCGACTATTTGGCTTGAATATTATTTAAATAACCAAAATCCATTAGAACTAGATTCATTAATTATGGTTGTTTTAAATTCATTAAATACTCAGGCATTTAATTATGAACAACAAACCATGGTAATTAATTATATTGAAAAATGGTTATTGGAATTAAACAATGCAGGAGAACCTCGTAGTCAAAACATTGAAACATGGTTAGAATTAATTAATTCTTTAAAAATTAAAGAATCAGTAGATGATTATCCAACAATTAAAAAACATACTGATGATGAAGATAAATTTGAATGTCAGCTTAGTAATATATCTACAAAAAAAGTAATCTATGGTTTTTTTAAATCATTTTTAGAAAGAGAAGATAGTCAAGATTATGATAAAGATAAATCTTTAAAGAAATTAATTAATCTTTTAGTAAATGAATATGATGGAGAAGAACTGTCCTTAAAAAAGGAGATATATCAAAGTAATTTAATTATTGAATCAGATGGAGATATTAATTTAGCAGAAGAAAAATTACAAAGATCTCAGCTAATATTACAAGAAAAGAAAAACATGTATGAACATTTGCATACAACAATCTTTAAGGATACTTTTGTTAATGCTAGTAATAATACCAAAAAAATGGCATTAGCATTTCAAAAAGAAAGCATATTAATAGCTTATAATCAGTTTAAAGATCTAAATCCATCTGATCCTAATTATGTTGTTAACTATGAAATATACGGGTATAACGGAACAATAAAAGACGGATATGAAGAACAGCAAGAAAAGCAAAATCTATGGAATTATATTAAAAACACATATGAAAATCAAAAGAAATCATTTCCATTATTTAATATTAAAATGTTGATCGCGATAATTTTAGCAATAGGAATTGCCTTTGTTATTAAACAAAATTTAATATTAATAGCAATAATTTTGTTTCTTACTTTAGGATTTTGTACGTATGAGTTATCAAGAGCATATTCTGCACAACAAAATATCGATAAACTAGCGAAGATTGATTATGAAAAAAGAGCATTAATTTTAGAAGATTTAATTGCAGAAGTAGTTGATTTAAAGGAGTTTTTAAAAGAGGAAGATTATGATAAAAAAATAGAAGACTTATTATATGGATTAAATTATAAAGAATACTTAGTAAATCAAGAAGAAAGAAATATTAGGATAGAGGTAAGCAATGAATAATGAAGAAATAGTTAAATTACCAGATTGGGACTTGCTCCCACCAATAACAATTGGGGGTTAATATGATATATGTAGAAATAGTTAAACTCATTAATAATCAAGTAGCATCTCCAAGAAATGATGAATTTATCCAAAAGATAAATAGCATAAAAAATAAATATAATGGAAACGCTCAACATCGTTTGTATCAACACTATATTAATATGGTAATTGGTAGATTGGATAAAATGACAGAAGTATTCGTTTCTTCAGTAAAAGATACAAATAGCACTCAAATCGCTATAGAAGAAATAAAAAAAGAAAGCAATTATTGTAAGGAATTAGCAAAAGTTAATTTAATAGATCCAGAAACACAATTAATGATTACAGGCCATATAGATGATTATTTGCAACAAATAGAGAAGCAATTTAAAGAATTGTTTATCGATTCAGAAAATGAAGAATTATCACTTTTAGCGCATAATATAAATTTAGGAGGATAAAATGAATTACGAAGAAAGTAGATTGAAATTAGAAAGATTTTTATTAGCGAGAATACCTTTTATACAAGTTGTATCTTTTGAAAAAGAAAGAGTTAATGAACTAATTAAGTTAGTATCTAATAAATTAAATATGACTGTTTATTATCATAATATGTCCACTGGAATAATCAATATTACAACAGGTGAAGTGATTTCAGATCAAAAACTAATAATGGGAGCTTTAGATTTTATTGCTAATCAAATTAAAACTGCGAGAAATTTAACTTTTGTTTTAAATGATGTAGCTGAATTCAATGAAGATTCATTAACTTCAAGATATTTATCCAATATAATAAATGAAGCCGAAAAAAATAGTTGTTCAATTATTTTGATATCAGATGATCCTTCTTGGATAAAGTTACAACGACAAGGAGTAATGGTTGAATTAGCATTACCAAACCAAGATGAAATTGAAGCTGTTGTGAAAAAAACAATTGAACCATATATAAGTAGAATTCAAAATGAATGGACAGAATCAGATATAAAAGAAGTTTCTAATATTTTAAAAGGATTAAGCCAAAAAGAAATAAAAAATGTTTTACTATCAATAGTAGTAAGTGGATCATTAACAAAACAAGATATAGTTGAACTAAGATATACAAAAGATGACTTATTTTCTAATATAGGTGGTATTGAAAAAATAAAAGTTGATGAAAATTTATCATATGGTGGACTTGAAAATCTAAAAGAATGGCTATTAACAAAAGAAAAATTATTATCAAGTAATCAGAAAACTCTTTTAGAAGAAAGAGGAATGCGTACTCCAAGGGGAATATTGTTGATGGGTGTTCCTGGATGTGGTAAATCTTTATCAGCTAAAGCGGTATCACAAATATGGAAATTACCATTATACTTATTGGATTTTGCAACTATTCAAGGTATGTATGTTGGACAAAGTGAACAGCAATTAAAAGAAGCATTAGAAGCAGCAGAACATGTTGCGCCATGTGTATTATGGATTGATGAAATAGAAAAAGGTTTGTCAGCTGGAAATGATTCTTCTGGTGTAACTCAAAGATTAATTGGTCAATTCTTATTCTGGTTACAAGAATGTAAAAAAGATGTATTCGTTATAGCAACTGCAAATGATGTTAGTAAATTAAACCCAGAATTATTAAGAAAAGGTCGATTTGATGAATTATTCTTTATCGATTTACCAAATAAAGCTGAAAGAAAAGTAATAATATCTTTGTATTTAAAAAAATATTTAAAGATGGACTTTGTAGAAGATGTAGTTAATCGTTTAGTAGAGTTATCAGAAAATTTTACAGGAGCAGACTTAGAGTCGGTTATTAGAGACTATGCATATAACACAATAGCCAATCAAAAAGAGGTGTCTCATGATGAAATATATAATTTATTTTCTAAAACAGTTTCATTATATGATACCAATAAAGAAAAAGTTGAAGAACTTAGAAGCTGGGCTAAAGAAAGAACAGTTAATGCTTCAAAACAAGATACAATTCAAAATTCAGCACCAATTGAAACTCTTACATTAGAAAGTTAATTGACTGATTATAATAATTATGATAAAATTCAAGAGTATTTCAAGGAGGAATAATTATGGCAAAAAAAGTATCAACAAAAAAACCATTAGCTGGTAATAAACGTTCTCATGCATTAAATGCGACAAGAAGAACTCAAAAACCAAATTTACAAAAGAAAACAATTGATGGTGAAAAAGTAATAATAAGTGCTCGTGAAGCAAAAAAACTTAAATAAAAAAATCAGGAAATCCTGATTTTTATTTGTCTGTATTAAGTAAATAGTTCATATATTGTGCATATTGTTCTGCTAGTTTAGGATCTGTAATTTTCATATCATATTTCTTGCGAATATCAATTAATCCTTTTGTGTTTAATTTATTATCATCAGCTAATTTTTTTTCAACTAAAGCATCTACTATTTCTTTTTTAGCTTCTTTTAATTCTGGTTTTTCTTTTTCATCTATTTTTAATATTATATGGAAGCCATGTTCTGTTTTAACCGGTTCTTCAGTCATCTTACCTTTTTTTAGGTCGAAGAATACTGCCTTATCAAACTCTGGAACCATTTCGTTTCTTTTGAAATAACCTAAGTCTCCACCAAGATCAGCGCTTCCAATATCATCAGACTTTTCTTTAGCAATTTTTGCAAATTCATCTTTTAAATCTTTAGCTTTTTTCAATTGTTCAATTATTTTTTTAGCTTCTGATTTAGCTTTATCTTCCTCTTCTTTTTTCTCAGTTCCACTCATATTTTCTTCATTATTGACCTTAATTAATATATGACTTGCTTTTACTTCTCCAAATATTTCTTTATCATAATATGCTTTTATTTCTTTATCAGTTAATTTATCTGCTACATATTCTTTAGCTGCTTTTTCTCTTAATAAACCTAAATAAATAACCTTTTCTAGCGCTTCAACTGTATTAACTCCATATGATTGTCTTAAATATTGTAAAAAGAAATCCTCATTAAAGTTACCCTGATTATAACCAAACATATTTTTTACTCTTTCAGTTTCAACTGTTGCATCTTCTTTCAGTGCTTTTAAATCTTTATCATATTCTTTTTCTAATATCTCTTTATCCATTAAATCAATTAATGTACTTAATGCATAAGTATCTTTCATTTCTTGATATAAACTATCAACGCTTACCTTTGCATCTTCTTTAAAAGTAATAACTGCATCTTCACCAGACTTTAACTTAGGAACCTCTCCGCAGGCAGTTACTAGTAGAGTAAGTGCCAATAATAATGTAATTTTCTTTTTCATAATTAATCCTCCTTAACAAATAATAATATAGCAATTTTTTAAATAAGTTGCAACACTTTACATAGACTTTTCACTTAATCTTTAATATAATTTGATTGGTGATTTAATTGAAAATAGAAGAGTTCGATTATGAATTAGATAATAATTTAATAGCGCAAACTCCGTTATTAGAAAGAAGTAATTCAAAACTTCTTATTTTAGATAGGAAAACAGGTAATATAGAGCATAAATATTTTTATAATATAATAGATTATTTAAATGAAAATGATGTATTAGTATTAAATGATACTAAAGTATTACCAGCTAGGTTAATTGGAGTTAAAGATATAACAAGTGCTGTTATTGAATTGTTATTACTTAATGAATTAGAGATTGATACTTGGGAATGTCTAGCTAAACCTGTTAAAAGATTAAAAGAATCGACTAAAATAGTATTTTCAGATAAATTAGAAGCAATCGTTACTAAAGTATTAGACAATGGAATTGTTCATGTTAAATTAATTTATGAAGGAATACTATTAGAAATATTAAGTGAATTAGGTGAAATGCCACTTCCTCCTTATATTCATGAAAAATTAAGTGATAAAGATCGTTACCAAACAGTTTACGCAAAAAACATTGGAAGTGCTGCCGCACCAACAGCAGGTTTTCATTTTACTGAAGAATTATTAAAAAAAATCAAAGAAAAAGGGATTAAGATTGTTAATGTAACTTTACATGTTGGATTAGGAACGTTTCGCCCAGTTCAAGTAGAAACAATTGAGAATCATGAAATGCATTCTGAATATTATTCAATGGATGAAAAAACTGCTGATATATTAAATAAAGCAAAAAAAAATAATCAAAGAATAATAGCAGTCGGTACAACTACAACTAGAGTACTAGAAACCATTATGAATGAATACAATGAATTTAAATCAGTTTCTGGAAATACAAATATATTTATATATCCAGGATATAAATTTAAAGCAATTGATGGGTTAATAACTAATTTTCATTTGCCAAAAAGTACACTTTTAATGTTAGTGTCTGCTTTTTCATCAAAAGAAATGATTATGTCTTCTTATCAAGAAGCCATTAAAAATAATTACAGGTTCTTTTCTTTTGGTGATGCGATGTTTATTAAATAGTTGAAATATTGAAGAAATCATTTATAAAAATAGTGATTTTGAAAGGGGATTAAGTAAAAATGAAAATTAAATATGAGTTAATAAAACAAGAAAAAAACACAGGATCTAGATTAGGAAAAATAATTTTAAGAGGAATTGAATATGATACTCCTATGTTTATGCCTGTTGGAACAGTTGGATCTGTTAAGACATTGACTCCTGAAGAATTATATGAATTGGGTTCGGGTATTATTTTAGCTAATACATATCATTTGTGGTTAAGACCGGGAGAAGACATAGTTAAAAATGCAGGTGGTATACAAAAATTTATGAATTATAATGGCCCGATGTTGACTGATTCTGGTGGTTTTCAAGTTTTTTCTTTAGCAAAACCAAAAGATATTACAGAAGAAGGGGTAAAGTTTAAAAATCATTTAAATGGTGAAAACTTATTTTTAACTCCAGAAAAATCAATAGAAATTCAAATGAAAATAGGCGCGGATATAGTAATGAGCTTTGATGAATGTGTAGCTTATCCATCAACTTATGAATATATGGAAAAAAGTGTAGATAGAACTTTAAGATGGGCTAAGAGAGGTAAAGATATTTTTAATTCTGATAATCAAGTAATATTTGGTATTGTTCAAGGAGGAGAATACCCTGATTTAAGAAAAAAATGTGCTGAAGAATTAATCAAAATGAATTTTGATGGTTATGCAGTTGGTGGTACAAGTGTAGGTGAGGGAAAAGATGTAATGTACAAGATGATAGATTACTCAACCATTCATTTGCCAAAAGAAAAAGTCAGATATTTAATGGGTGTAGGAGAGCCAATTGATATATTAAATGGAGTGGAAAGAGGAATTGATATCTTTGATTGTGTTAATCCAACTCGTTTAGCAAGACATGGACATGCATATACTAAGTATGGTAAAATAAATATGAAAAATGCTAAGTATAAAGAAGATTTAAATCCATTAGATGAATGTGATTGTTATACATGTAAAAACTATACTAAGAGTTATATTAGACATCTATTATCTGCCGGTGAAATTCTAGGAGCTAGATTATTATCGATTCACAATATTAGATTTTTAATTAGATTAACAGAAGAAATTAGAGAAGCAATTAAGAGAGATGACTTCTTGGAATATAAAAAAGAATTTGAAAGGAATTATTATGGTATCGAATAGGACTATTTTCATATTTACCTTAATAGCCATTGTCTTGGTTATTGCTATTCCAACTATTGCAAGAATAAATAATATTCATACAGAAAGATTACTAAAGGTAGAAGTATTAAAAATCAAAGAAAAAGCTTTATTATGTAAAGTAAAAGAAGATTGTAAAGAAAATAAAATTACTTTAAAATATTTAATTGATAATAAATATTTAAATAGAGGAATAGATCCACGAAATAATGAATATTTTAAAGATGATGTATATGTTCAAATAATAAATGGTAAAGCAAAATTATTTATTGATGGAATTGAACATTAATAAGTGTTATAATTGTTATAAGAATAGGTGAGTATATGAAAGATGTTAATTTATTAGTTAACAACGACGTTAATGTAAAAAAGAGTTTAGAGTTATTAGGAGATATGAAAACGTATGATGATACTTTATTAGATTTTTTAAATGCAGTATTTGATAAAATGAATAAAATAAAATTATATAAAGAATCACACAATATGCCAGATTATGCGATATTAGTCCATTCATTAAAAAGTGATGCTAGATATTTAGGTTTTGATAAACTAGCAGATATAGCTTATGAACATGAATTAAAAAGTAAAGATAATGATCAATTATATGTTAACGAACATTTCAATGATTTAGTAGTAGAAGCTAGTAGAATAGTCACATTAGTTAGACAATACTTAGGAGAAACTAAAGATCAACCACAACAGCAAAATAACAATAATGTAAGCGATAATAATATGGAAATAACAAGAGAAGCTTTATTAGTAGTGGATGATTCAGATTTAATGCAAAATTTCTTAGAAAAAGTATTTCAAGAAAAATATCAAATAATAATAGCTAAAGATGGTGCAGAAGCTATAGAAGTATTAAAAGAAGGTCATAATGATATGATAATGTGTATGTTATTAGACCTTAATATGCCAAATGTAAATGGCTTTGAAGTATTGGATTATTTAAAAGCAAATAACATATTTAACGAAATACCAGTTTCAATTATTACTGGAGCTGATTCAAGAGAAACTGTAACAAAAGCTTTCTCATATCCAATAATAGATATGTTATCAAAACCATTTACTGAATTATCAGTTAAAACAATTGTTGAAAAAACAGTTGGTTATAAAAAAAGAAAATAGACTAAAACTAAAAGTTAAACTTATAGTTTTTTTCTTGTCTAAATATGCTAAAATCATAATAGGTGATAGAGTTGAAGAATAATAGATTTTTAAAAGAATTTAAAAAAGTAATAATTAAGGCACCTTATTACTATCTATACAAATTATTTGTTTCGATAGCATTAAGAGGTCTTTTACTAATATCTCCTTTATTACTAAGTGGAATGATCAATGAATTAACTAAAGGAGACTATGAAAAGACAATCTACTATTTTATTTTCTTATCAACAGTTATAGTATTATATCGATTATTTGAATGTTTTAATCAACATTCATACTATTTACTTTATAATAAATTACATCGCATATTTTATGACGAAGCAGTAGAAGTAACAAATCATAATTCATTGTTTAGTTTGTCTAGATTTAACATGGGAGAATATACCAATATAGTAATTAATGACGTTAATATCATATCTGCTTTTTATACTAATATTGTTATTAGAATAGTTCAATTTTTTGAATTTATATTTATTTATTACTACTTTTATAGATTGAATATATATTTATTTATATTTGTTATTTTATTCAGCATTATTGTATTTATAGTTAGTTTAAAAACCACTAAAAAACTCCAAAGATTAAATGAAAATGTAAAGGCTAATTATGACGGTTTATTATCCTCAACTAACGAGTATTTTATGGGTTTAAAAGAAATAAAAAGTTTTAATATCTTCGAAGATATATTTAAAAAAATGCGTGGAAAAGCTAATAGTTATTTAGAATCAAATCGTAAATATACTAATAAATCAAATTATTTTCATCAGTTTTATTTACTAATTTGGGAACTATTAAGATTAGGTTCATTATTCTTTGGATTTGTATTATTTAAAGAAGGTAAAGTGGAAATAGGTGTGATCTTAATTATATATAATTATTATCAAAAGATAATTGATAACTTCTCAATGATTTTAACAATAAATTTAGATTATAGGATGTTAAATGTTTCCTTAGGCAGATTAAATAAAATATATGAGTTTAGTAAACCTAAAAATGAAGAAGAAATCAAAGAACAATATGATATAAAAGGTTCTATTACATTCGATAAAGTATTATATGGTTATAAGCATCGTCCAATATTAAAAAATACATCATTTAAAATCAAAGAAAATTCAATAACAGTATTTACTACTAATCAAAGTGGTAAAACAACTGGAATATTTGATTTATTATTAAAGTTAAATCGTCAACATGAAGGTAAAATATTAATTGATAATGTAGATATAAACGATATAGATGATTACAATTACTTTAAATTATTATCAATTACTCGAGAGGAACCATTTTTCTTTAGTATGAGTATTAAAGATAATCTATTATTAATTGAAGAAGATGAAGAAAAAATTATGAATATAGCTCAGAAAATTGGTCTTGATGAATATGTTAATGATTTTGAAATGGGTTATGATACAATACTAAATAATAATTACAGTATTAATTCGGTAATAAAACAATTAGTCTCATTAGTAAGGATGTTTATTAAAGGTAGTAAAATAATG
>CAYTSC010000017.1:962-2089 GCA_964440475.1 uncultured Muribaculaceae bacterium | reverse complement strand
ATGTTATTTGATGACAGTTTAGATGTTTTAGATACAGATAATAGAAAGAAAGTAATTAAACTATTAACTGAATTAGCTGAAAACCATACAATTATAATTTCCACGCATAATGATGATATAAAGAACATTGCTGATAAAGTAATAAATATTAAATAATAATTAAGAATGCTAAAAAAAATGTAATTGAGAATATTGAAAAAAACAATGATAATAAAATGTTATTAAGTATGTTAGAAAAGGAAGCGAATTATTATATAGATTAATTCTGTGTAGTTAAGAAATTATTAGGTGTATATATGGAAGAAAAAATATCTTCATCAATTAGTGAAAAAGAATTAGTTTTAGAAAAACAAAGATTAAAGCAAACAATCGATGTTATCAGACAAAAACTATCCTCTTTAGGACAAGAATTATTTGATAAAGAAGAAAAGATAACTGAGTTTAAAAAATATATTTGGGATAATAGAACTGAAATGGATCCTACAGAAATGAAACAAGTAATGGCAATGAGTGAAACAGAAGTGTATTTGACATTACAAAGTGGAGAATATTTCAAAAAATTATTTAAAATTCAAAATAATCCTTATTTTGGTTCAATAATATTTGATGATGGTAATAAAAAAGAATTAATATATTTAGGTTTAACTCATGTGGTTGAAGATGATTATAAACACTTAATATATGATTGGAGAAGTCCAATTAGTAGTCTTTTTTATGATTATGAAACAGGACCATGTGCTTATGATTCTCCAGGTGGAATAATTAAAGGAGATGTATTAAGAAAAAGACAGTATAAAATAATCGATGGTAAACTATCTCAAGTGTTTGATAATAGCTTAAATGTCGATGATGAGTTGTTACAAGAAGTGCTCGCTAATAACGCTTCAGATAAAATGAAAAACATTGTCAACACTATTCAACAAGAACAAAACAAAATAATTAGAAATATTGTCGATAAAAATTTAATTGTACAAGGAATAGCTGGTTCTGGTAAAACGTCAGTTGCTTTACATAGGGTAGCGTTTTTATTATATAAATTAAAAAATTTATCTTCTAGTAATATATTGATTTTTTCACCAAACCAGGTATTTACCCGCGAACAGCTTCTGGATCACATCTGGGGCTAT
>CAYTSC010000017.1:0-952 GCA_964440475.1 uncultured Muribaculaceae bacterium | reverse complement strand
ATACATATCTAATGTTTTACCCGAATTGGGTGAAGAAAATACAATGCAGACAACATTTCATGAATTTATGAAAACGATAATTGATGAGTATAAGTCAATTGAATCATTCGTAGAATTCATCGCAAGGTATTATCAAAAAAAAGTTATTAATGAAGAATTAATTAAATATAAACAAAGTGATGAAATAATTATTCATTTAATTAAGTATTTAAAATGCTTGAATAATAGTCTTCATTTTACTGAAGATATTGTAGTAGATAAACATTATTATTCAAAAGAAGAACTAGATGAAATGATAAACAAAAGATATGCTAAATTACCAATTTTTGAAAGACTAGATGAAATGGCAACAAAATTATCTGAAATAAACTATAATGGTAAATTAACTAAAAAAAGTTCATTTCTAAAGAAAATAACAGAATCATTAAACTTGAAAAAAGATTATAAAAAAATAATGACTGGGTTTTTTAAAAGTGATTATTCTTCTATAAAATTAAATGAAGTAGAAATAGCATATTTTATGAATCAAGATAAATTGTTTTATGAAGATGCTTTATTATTAGTATTTATTAAAGGAATGTTAGAAAGGTTTACATACAATAACCAAATAAAACAAGTAGTAATAGATGAAGCTCAAGATTATAATAAGTTACAATATATAATAATAACTAAGATATTCAAAAATGCTGGCATTACTATTTTAGGAGATGTTAATCAGACAATTAATCCTTATTATATGTATAGTTCTTTAGATTCAATCGCAGAGTTATTAAGTGGTCAAACTGCTTATTTAGAACTAACTAAAACATATAGATCTAGTGAAGAAATAATAGAATATTCAAATGAAATATTAGATTTAGAACACGTTTCAGCAATTAGAAGAGGGAAAAATGTTCCAGTCATTAAAAACAATAGTAAAAATTTAAAAGAAGAATTATTAAGTAGTATTGAA
>CAYTSC010000016.1:0-13438 GCA_964440475.1 uncultured Muribaculaceae bacterium | reverse complement strand
CTAGGCAATCTAAAACCATAATCAACAAGAGTTTGTTTTCTTGCTCTATCTCCATTATACATACCTCTAACTTGAGGCAATGTAGCATGTGACTCATCTATTACAAGCAAATAATCTTCCGGAAAAAAGTCCATTAATGTATTTGGAGTCTCACCTTCTTCGCGAAGAGATAAATGTCTAGAATAGTTTTCAACACCTTGACAAAAACCAGTTTCTTGCAGCATTTCCATATCATAATTTGTTCTTTCTCTTAACCTTTGTTCTTCTAATAATTTGTTGTTGTCTTTTAACTCTTTTAACCTTATTTCTAGTTCGGATTTTATTCTTTTAATTGCTTCATCTTTTTTTTCTATAGAAGTGACAAAGTGACTTGCCGGAAAAATAGTAATTGATTTTTTATTTTGAATTACTGCTCCAGTCAAAACTTCAAACTCAGTTATCCTTTCCACTTCATCACCAAATAGTTCTAATCTAATTCCATTTGCTCTTTCATAGGCAGGAATAATATCTATAGAATCTCCTTTAGAACGAAATGTTCCACGATGAAAATCCAACTCATTTCTTTCATAAGTCATATTTATCAATTTTTCAAATATATCATTTCTACTTATATTATCTCCTATACTTATAGTTAAAGTGTTTTTAGAATATGTTTCAACATCTCCTATGTTATATATACAAGATACTGACGCGACTACAATTGTATCTTTTCTGTTGATTAAAGAACTAGTGGCCGAATGTCTAAGTTCATCTATTTCATCATTAATTGATGCATCTTTTTCAATATAAGTATCAGTGCTAGGAACATATGCTTCTGGTTGATAATAGTCATAGTATGAAACAAAATACTCCACTCTATTATTTGGAAACAATTCTTTAAATTCTGAATATAGTTGGCCCGCTAATGTTTTATTGTGCGCTAATATTAATGTCGGTTTTTGAACTTTCTGTATTACGTTTGCTATTGTGAATGTTTTCCCTGTCCCAGTAGCGCCTAAAAGAACTTGATCCTTTTTATTATCATTGAATCCAGCAACTAGCTCCTCAATAGCTTTGGGTTGATCACCAGAGGGTTTATATTCTGAAATTAATTCAAACATAATATCTCCTTCTTAATAATGATTTGTTATTTATATTTTAACATTATTAGTAATATATAACAAAACATTTGATTCTTTTATATTTATGATATAATACTACGCAAAGGAGATATTATGAATAGAGATTTTTATACATTTGGACATCTTATTATGGGTTTAAGAAAGGAATATTTAAAAAATTATAGAATATTAAAAAATTTAGAAAGTCTTATTGAAATTGAAGATAAAGACGTTACTAGTTATAAAATTAGTAATCATAGCTCAGGCCCCATATATGGTTCATCTAAATTTAAATTAGAAATTTTTAAAAAACAAAAGCTTATTATAGAAACTCTTCAAAAACTCAATGTAATTCCTATAAAATCTTTTCCTGATAATTTAGCCATGTTCGATATAGAAAAAATTGATTTTAATTATGTTTTAAAACAAATAAATATATTAAATAATTGTATATTTAAACCTGGGGTCAATATTGCTAATCAAGATGAATTTAATATGCTTTGCGAAATAATCTTTTCATCTAAAACATTAGCTTTATCTCCACAGTATTCTCAGATAAATATGTTTCAATACTTATATTTAAATGATACAGAAATTTCTTTATCAACACTTGATAAAATGGAAAACACTAGATTTGATCTTAAATATTGTGCAGAAACTGATACCTTTGTTACTATTTCACCTAAAAATAAGTACTATATTAATCCTCAAGATCTATTAAGAGTAGAAATACCTAAAAACAGATTACATCCTCATTATATAAGTTTAATGGAAGAAAGCAGACAGGAACCTAAAAACTTTATTATGGTAGGTCAATCTGAAGGAAAAAAAGCAATTAATAAATATTCTATAGAAGACAAACAAATTGCAATAGTATTAAATAAAATAAAATAATATATTAAAACTCCTTTTTTAAGGAGTTTTTTTAGTTTTATAAAAATGGGGTTTGGTGTTTTTCTTCTTGAAATTCATCTGCCTTTATAATCGATTTCTTACATTCAAAATAAATCGTCTCTAAAAACATTTCAGCTTTTTTGACAACAAGTTTTTTAACTTCATAATATATATCATCTATTTGTCTTAATTGTTTTGATACAGCATCTTTATACACACGTTGAGCTTCTGTTCCTTGCATTTTTATTTGATTGCTTGTATTAATAAAATATTCTATTTCTTCATATCCCTTGCTTAGGTCCATTTTTTCTTCTTTCAACTCATCTTTTCGATCATAGCTTTCCTTCATTCTACTTTCCAGTTGTTCAGGGTCTTCCAATGCCAACGGATCATTAACAAAGTTTTTTAAATTTTGCAGATGATTATATATTAATTCTTCTGTATAATGTGCTGTATTCTTTTTAATAACTGGTCTAAACACTTCAAAAGTGAAATTTTCAACAAATGTTTCATCTACTTTATATCTATAATCTTCTAAATATATAATAATATTTTGGGTTAATTTTCTAAATATTCTTCCATGCATTTCTTCAGCTTCTTCAATTGTTCTATTCGCTTTTCGTTCAAAATCTCTTAATTCTGCTTCTATTAATTCTATTATTTTATTATTCATATTTCCTCCAATATTATTAGTCATCTCTACCGGTAAACATTAATACTATTCTCAGTACTTCAAGCAATGAAGCTGTTAAAGATGCTACATATGTTAATGCCGCTGAATTTAACATTTTTTCAACTCCAGGCATTTCTTGACTAGATATTAGATTATTTTTTTTAAGTTCTTCTTTGGCTCTTTTTGTTGCATCAAACTCAACAGGCAATGTTATTAATTGAAATAATAAACTGAACGCCATTAAACCAACAGCTATCCAAATGAGATTTACCGCTTGTAGTATAAGCGCTATAACAAGAACAACGTATGCAACATATGATGTAATATTCACAAATGGAAACAAAGAATTTCTAACTATCATTGGTTTATATCCTTTATCATGTTGTAAAGCATGTCCAACTTCATGAGCCGCTATAGAGGCAGATGCAATTGTTTCGTTATGAAAAACATCTGTAGATAATCTTACTACCTTTCTTTTCGGATCATAATGATCACTTAATTGTCCGCCAACTTCCACAATATGAATTCCTTCTAATCCGTTTGCGTCTAATATTTTTCTGGCAACTTCAAAGCCACTTAACTTTTGTTCATTTGGCCTTGCTTTGTATTTTTTATATGTAATTCTTATATAAACAAAAGATATAATTGGTAAAATTAGTATTAATATATATAAAATTAAATTTTCCATATTAATTACCTAACCTTTCTAATATTTTTTCTTTACCTATTAAATATATTGTATCTGGTAATTCTGGACCATGCATTTGTCCACTAACTTTTATTCTTATTGGCATGAATAATAATTTACCCTTAATTTCTTGTTTTTCTTTTACATTATTAATTGCTTGTGAAATATTATCAACATTCCAATCTGAAATTTGTTCAATTTCTTCTTTAAATGCTTTTAAGCATGTTTTGGCTTCTTTGTTCTCGTCTAAAAATATTTTTCCATCATCAGTAACATGATAATCATCCTGAAAAAACAACTTTGTTACTTCTACTATTTCTTCACCATAATCTATATGATCTTTATACAATAATAGTAAGTGCGAAATCCATTTGTCATCTTTATTACTTAAATCATTTCCCTTTTGTAAAAATGGTTTTATAAAATCTAAATATTTTTTTTCATCTAATCTTTTAATGTATTGTGAATTATACCACTTTAGTTTTTTTACATCATATTGACTAGATGTTTTAGAAATTCTTGACTCATCAAAGTTTGATATCAATTCTTCCATTGAAAAAATTTCCTGATTTGTTGTAGGACTCCATCCTAAGAATACCAAGTAATTAACAATAGCTTCTGGTAAATATCCCATTTCATATAAATCCATAAACGATGCGTCGCCATTCCTTTTTGATAATTTTGCTCCATCTTCTCCAAGGACCATTGCAACGTGAATATATATTGGTTTTTCCCATCCAAATGCTTCATATAACAAATTATACTTTGCTGTTTGATCTAAATATTCATGTCCACGCATTACGTGTGATATTTTCATTAAATGATCATCTATTACATTTGCAAAATTATATGTTGGAAAGCCATCACTTTTTAATAATATTTGATCATCTAAGATTTCATTGTTAATTTTTATTTTTCCGTGAATTAAATCTTCGATGATAGTTTCTCCATCCTGAGGCATTTTTTGTCTTATAACATACGGCTCATTTGATGCTATTTTTTCTTTTATTTCTTCTTTACTTAACTTTGAACATTTACCATTATACAGAAAAGGTTTTTTTCTTGAATCTGCTATTTGTCTTTGTTCTTCCAATTCTTCTTCTGAGCAAAAACAATAGTATGCAGCGCCTAATTCGATTAATTTTTCTGCATTTTCTTTATATATATCTTTTCTTTCACTTTGAGTATATGGTCCATAGTCTCCTGGATTCATAGGACCCTCATCTATTTTTATATTACAAAGTTTAAGCGTATCGTAAATGAATTCAATAGCGCCTTCAACTTGTCTTTTTTGATCAGTATCTTCTACCCTAAGTAAGAAATCTCCATTATGTCTTTTAGCAACTAAAAACGCAAATATTGCTGTTCTTAAATTTCCAATATGCATAAATCCTGTCGGACTTGGTGCAAATCTTGTTCTAACTCTCATAGTAATCCTTCTTTCTCAATAGTATTTTACCACAAAATATAACTACTATAAAGAATTACTACTTTCTAACTCTTCAGAAAGATATTCTGCTACAGTAAAAATAAATTCACTATTGGAAGGTTTTCCTTTGTTATCATCAATGCTATATCCAAAAACTTTTTCAACAAATTCATAATTCGCTCGTGTCAATCCAAAGTCTATTGCATATCTAATTAAACTTTCACATGTAGCAATATTTGTTTTGCACTCCTCGGTTATGACACAATATAATTCAGACATTGTTTTATATTCAGATTTTTTTATTAGTACTGCCTTCTTTATCAATCTATATCCTTTTAAGTCTGACGATATTCCCAGATTATGTAACGTTATTGTAGCCAGTCTCTTTTTCAATGTAAATACTTACTCCTATCTTTAGTTTTCTATGTATATAAATCAAGGGTGTGTTTTACTTTTACATTGACATTATATAATAATCCTATGAATAAAAAAACAGCAACTATGTTACTGTTTACATATTTTGACAATTTCTTTTAAATTATCAACGTTTTTTGAAGCTCCACCAATTAGAAAACCATCATGTGAAATAATTTCTTTTAATTTAGATATGTTATTTATATTAACGCTTCCTCCATAAAGAATAGGTAAATTTATATTATACTTTTCCTTAATGTGTTTTTTTATGTATTGATTAACTGAATCTATTTCTTCATTTGTTGGAGTTATTCCAGGATTTACTCCGTCACTTATTGCCCATACCGGCTCATAGCCTATTATTATGTCATTAAGATTCAAATTATTATTTAAAGCAGTTAATTGTTTTTTTATAACATTGAAAGTTTCATTATTGTCTCTTTCTTCTCTTGTTTCACCTACACAATAAATAACCTTTAAATTATTTTGAATAGATTTTATGATTTTTTTATTTATTGACTCTTGGCTCTCATTAAAGACGTGTCTTCTTTCCGAATGACCAATCAATACATATTCTACTCCTAGTGATTTTAGCTGGCTAGCACTTACATCTCCAGTGTATGGACCATCCTCATACTCACTTACATTTTGTGCACATATTTTATATCCATTTTGATTGAACATTTGTAAATATGGATAAGATGGACATATTATTAAACCAGAATCATCTAATTTACTCGCGTATTCTTTCATTTCTGAAAGTGTTAAATTCATTTTTAAATTTCCAACTATTATCATGGCAACCTACTTAACTATTCCTGGTAGAGTACCATCGATAATATATTCTAATGATGCTCCTCCACCAGTAGATAGAAAATCAAATTTTTCATCTAAAGCAAAATGATTAACAGCAGCGACTGAATCTCCTCCAGCAGCAATTGATATGGCACTTGAATTTGCTATTTCATTTAATATTGTTTTAGTCCCCTTAGCAAATAGATCGTTTTCATATAATCCAACTGTTCCATTGACAAATATTGTTTTTGAATTATTAATTATATTAACAATTGTAGAAATTGTTTTTTCTCCAATATCATATATTAATTCATCAGGTTTAATTTCATTTAATCCTCTTTTATCACAAAAATCAGAATCCACTTTACCCACTATTGTATCTACAGGAACAATAATTTTATCTGGATATTTATCTAATAAATCTTTCACTTCATTAACAAGATCTTTATTAGCTAAAGAAGAGCCTATTTCATAGCCTTGCGCTAATAAGAATGTATTCGCTATTCCTCCTCCAGTTATTAAATAATCACACTTGTTAATTAGCGATTTGATCAAATCTATTTTATCATCTACTTTTGCCCCGCCCATAATTACTGTAAACGGTCTTTCTGGATTCGAAATAACTTTATTAAGATTGTATATTTCTTCTTCTATTATAAAACCATTAGCACTTGGTAAAAACTCTGAAATCCCACAAACAGAAGCGTGTGCTCTATGAGATGAACCAAATGCATCATTAATGAACACTTCTCCTAATGAGGCCCAGTATTTTGCGAGATCTTTGTCGTTTCCACTTTCTAAATTATTTGGAACGTCTTCAAATCTGGTATTTTCAACTAATAATACTTCTCCCGGCTTAAGTTCATTACATTTATTAGTTAACTCATCCCCTCTTGTTATATTTACAAAAATAACCTCTTTATTTAATAAAAGACTTAAATGTTCGGCAACGGGTTTTAATGAATTTTTTTGCTTACTCTCTTCATCTTTTACTTTACCAAAATGAGACATTAAGATTAAACTTGAGTTTTGTTCTAATAAATAATTAATTGTTTTTAATGTTTTAACTATCTTTGTATCATCCAGTATTTTTCCTTCTTTAATAGTTACATTAAAGTCACATCTAACTATTACTTTTTTATTTTTTACATCTATATCATTTATTTTTTTCATGCATCCTCCTAAAAAAGCGATTAACTCGCTTATTTCATCAATTTATCAAATGTTCTAATCATTTGAACAGTATAACCCATTTCATTGTCATACCACGCAACTACTTTTACTAGTTGTTTTCCATCATGTTCAATAATGCTAGTTGATTGACCATCGACTAAAGCACCGACACGACTTCCAATAATATCACTTGAAACAACAGGATCCATTGTGAATTTTAGGGTATCATTTTGATTATTTTTAAATAATTCATTAATTTCTTCAACTGTCGTATTTCTTTTTAATTCCATAGTTATATCAACTACTGAACCATCACTCACAGGGACTCTAAATGCTGTTCCATCAAACTTCCCATTAAGCGAAGGAATTACTAATCCAATAGCGCTTGCTGCTCCAGTGGATGCTGGAATGATGTTCATTGCACAAGCTCTTCCTCTTCTTGAATTAATTCCTTTGTTATGTGGAACATCAAGTGTCGCTTGATCGTTTGTGTAAGCATGAATGGTTGTCATAAAGCCTTTGACAATACCAATGTTATCTTCAATTACTTTTAAGACAGGCGCTAAACAGTTTGTCGTACAACTAGCAGCTGATACCACTTCCTCTGACCCATCTAATATATCATCATTTACTCCAAATACAACTGTTTCTAAATCTCCTTTTGCAGGTGCTGAAATAAGAACTTTCTTTGCTCCTGCATTAATATGCGCCATTGCTTTTTCTAACGATGTATAGTGTCCCGAACATTCAAGAACAACATCTATTTCTAAATCGCTCCACGGTAATAACGATGCATCTTTTTCAGCATATATTCTAATTTTTTTATTATCAAAATATAAATACTCTTCATCATTGTTAATCAATTCCGGATGAAATGTACGATGATTTGTATCATACTTTAACAAATATGCTAATGTTTCAGCATCTGTTAAATCATTTATTGCTACTACTTCATAATCCTCTCTATTAGCTAATTCTCTAAAAGCTAATCTTCCAATTCTACCAAATCCATTAATTGCTATTTTTTTCATTTTTATCATCCTTTCTCTTAATGGAATATACTATCTCCAATAAACTCTCTTAATACTGTATCTCTAGATACGTATTCGGGAGATACTGGAAAAAAACCTCTCAAAAAACCTAATAATCTTCTTGCTTCTTGATAATTAGGAGACAATACAGGAACTGCACTTAATAGTGGTTCTGCAAAAACTCTTAGTACTCCTATTTCATATATTAAAGCAGTATTTAATATTTCATCTGCTTGATCTTGATATGGGAATATATATTTTTCTTCACCATTTCTAACTTTCTGCCACATACTGATTGTCTTTTCGACTGAATAGCCACGATAAACATTATCTCTAACCATTCTTCTAATTAGCCTTAAATCTACAGAAGAAATATAATTATGTCTATCAATGTTTAATCCTGTAAATGGGCTTAAATATATTTTATATTGGTTTTCACTTGGCAATATATCGGTTATTCTATTGTTCAAACAATGTAATCCCTCAAATATAACCACACTATCTTCTTCCAACTTTAATGGTTGACCTTTGTATTCTTTTTTTCCAGTCATAAAATTAAATGTAGGCATTTGAACTTCTTCATAATTAAATAATTTCCCCATCAACTCTGAAAGCAAATCCAAATCCAAAGCATCAACCGATTCGAAATCAGGAGTCCCATCAGGTAATAAAGGAGTTTCGTCTCTTTCTCGATAAAAATCATCAGCAGATAATTGAATAGGATTTAATCCAAAAGCTTTGAGTTGCACCGCTATTTTTCTTGAGCTTGTAGTTTTACCAGAACTAGATGGACCCGCTATAAATATTGTTTTAACTTTGTTTTTCTTGTTTTTTTCTGCTATTTTATTAGCTATTTCATAAAAATAATTTTCAGAAATAATGTAATTCATTAATATAAAATCTTTTATCTTATAGTCTGCAACCACACTATTTAAGTCTGATAAATATGGTACTTTAATTGTTCTTAGCCACTCACGATACTTTTCAAATGCCTCCAAAGTTTTTTCATAATGCTTATATTCCGGGATTTCATTATTACTTCTTGGAGTAGGATATCTTAATACTAAGTGATCCTTATCAATTAATGTTAACTCAAATGATTTTAAAACTCCTGTTGTCGATGGCATATCAGTATAAAAATAGTTATAAAACTCTTTTAATTTATATAATGTTACTACTGCATTTGTAGCAAACTCAACATTTTCTGCCTTCTCATTTTCGCCAATTGATTGATAATAATTTATCGCATCTGTATTACGAACTAAATGTTTAGTAAATGGTAAGTCTGCATCTATTATTTCCGTCATTTTTTCTTTTAATATTTTTATTTTATCTTCGTCGATTGTTTTTAATGATACTATTTTAGTATATATACCTTTATCAATTGAATTATAAAATATAACATCTGCATCTTCACCACACAACTCTTTTATTGCTACATATAAAACAAACTTCAATCCCGATTTATACATAGTATGACCATCTAAATCATTTTGATCTATAAAGACAACTTCGACATCATTGTATATTTTTTCTTCCAATCTATAGCAAACATTGTTTACTCCTGCGGCAATAATTGGATTTTTCATTTCTTTTTCATAGTCTTTAGCTAACTCTAAAAAACTAATTCCACTTGAATAGTCTTTGGTTTCACCATTTTGAAATGTTATTTTTATTTTTTCTTTCATAAAGCCCTCATATTCTAGTAATAGTTTATCAAAAATATGAATGCTTGTCATTTATTAGTAATTAATGTTGACAACTTTTTTGTACAAAAAAACACCCTTTAAGGTGTTATGTATTATTTATGCTGCTGGACGAAGTAAAATGCTTTGCCCAACTTCTTGAGCAGTTCTCGCCTCTAATTTTTCAAGTGACATAGTTAATTGCTCTAGTGTTGCATTATTTCTATCTAGCATCGCTTTTAATTCAGCAGTTTGTTTAGACGCTCCTTCGAATTTTTGATCTAACTCTGCTAGCTGAGTTTCTAAACTTTCTCTTTTCTTCGTTGCTTCTTCAATTCCTCTAATTCTTAATTTTATACCTGTTTCTTTAATTGCTAAAGTCGTTTGTTGAACTTGTTCCATTATTGCCTTATTTTCTTCAAAAACTCTTTGTAAATTATCACTTGTTTTTTGAATAGTTTCAGATAGATTTCTATTTGTTTCATCTAAGGTTTGTATTTCTCTATCCATTGCTTCAGGATCATATTCTGAACTAATTCCTCTAGAATCTTCTAATGTAACATTTGAAGCCTCTGGGACCGGTTCAAAATGAACCTCTGAAGTCAAATTATCTCCTACTAAATTAGTTTCTTCCATGGTAAGAGCTGGAGAATCAGTTGCAACTTCTTCCATAATTGGAACTGGTTCCTTAACTATCCCTGCATCAAGCACTTGATTTACTACTGGAGTTACTTCTGGAACTACGAACATTGTTTCAGTCGGTTCTTCAACCGGTGGTTCAACAAAATCGCTTAAATGACTATAATCCGGAGTAAAGTCAAAATTATTTTCCGGACTTATTTGTTCGAAAGTCGAATCATTTTCTAAAACTGGAGCGCCACCTTGTTCTTCATTCGACGCTAAAACACCTAAATCAAAAGGTTTTATTTCATCTGTTGGGATTTCAACAACTACTGGTTCATCAGGTTTGGTTGTTTCTATCGTTCCCAATGTCTGTACTTCTCCTAAATTTAAGTCCACTTCAGGAGCAAATGGGTTTACATATTGTTCGTTTTCCATATCTATCATCACCAATTATATTATATAAGTATTGATTATTAAAGTCAAACCAAAATGTCACTATTCATATAAAAACATTTAAGAAAATTTGGATATATGATACAATATTTTAAATAGAGGGTGTTATTGTGAATGAAATAGTTATTTATACTATATTATCTTTAATTATTATATCCGGTTCGTTAGGAATATATTATATTGTTTTATATAATAAAATTCAAAATAATATAATTAGAATAAATGAAGCAGAAAGCATTATAGATGAAGCTTTACGTGAACGTTTTGACCTTGTTGATCAAGCTGCAAACATAATTGATCAGGAAATACAAATTAAACCAGATATTTTTAATGAAATTAAAGAATTAAAAAATAAAAAAAGTACTAATTTCGATTTTGACAGAAAAACGACCGAAGGAATCGGCTTAATTCAACAAATTAAAAAAGACTATTCTTCTTTAGATAATAACAAATCCTTTAAAGAAATAATGCAAAATATTAGAAATAGCGAAGAAAAAGTTCAGGCAGGAAAATCTTTTTACAATAAATATACTAGTAATTTAAATTTGTTTATAAGAAAATTTCCTTCAAATATCATTGCAAGAATTCATGGCATAAAAGAAAAAAAATACTTTGATAACAAAGATATGAATGACGAAATAATTAATGATTTTAAGATTTAATCTCCCAGTTAATTTCTTGGAGATTATTTTTTTTAAGAAAATCATTTGTTTTTGAAAATGGTTTGCTACCAAAAAAACCATTTCTAGCAGAAAAAGGCGATGGATGTGTTGACTCAATAATTAAATGATTTGGATTTGTAATTATTTCTTTTTTGTTTCTAGCATAATTACCCCATAATATAAAAACAACAGGAGTCTCTTTTTGGTTTATTATTTTTATAATATAGTCAGTAAGTCGTTGCCATCCTATCTTTTGATGTGATCCTGGCTTATCCTTTTCAACAGTTAATACTGAATTTAGTAGTAATACACCTTCTTTAGCCCAGGATGTTAAGTCACCATGGTTTGGTATATCTATACCTAAGTCATCATTTAATTCTTTATAGATATTTTTTAATGAAGGGGGAACTTTAATATTTTTAGGAACCGAAAAAGAAAGGCCCATCGCTTCATTTTCACCATGATATGGATCTTGACCCACTATTACTACTCTTGTGTTTTTATAGGAAGTTATTTTTAAAGCATTAAAAACATTATCATATTCTGGATATATTATTTTGTTAATATATTCATTTTCTATATTTTTTTTAAAAATATTATATCCTTCACTATTCCAAATTACACTTAACTTTTCTTGCCAGTCATTACTAATATACATTTTTATTATTTTCCTTCATCCAAGGAATTACATAATCAGTAATTGCTGATGATAAATTCGTTTCTTCGTCTTCAACATCAATCCATTTATAATCTAATATTTCTAAATCCGGTGACATTTCTACATTTATTTCTTTTTTTGATAATAAAACATTTATTTCAATTATTAGATTTGGATCCGAAGCTGCAGGTTCTACAAACTTGAATAATTCTTTAAAATCCATTTGCTTTATATCAAATTCAGCGTTTATTTCTTCTTTTACTTCTCTAACAGCTGCTTCTAGAATAGTTTCATCTTCTTCAACCATGCCACCAACTAATGTATATAAGTTTTGTTTTGCAGAGCGAACCGATTTAACTACTAACAGTTTCTTATTTTCAATAAATACAACAAAGACAACTTGTTTAATTTCAGACATATTCCCTCCTATTTATGATAACTTTCATTGTTAATTATTTTAAAACTACGATAAATTTGTTCTAAAACTATTCCTCTAAATAAACCATGAGGATATGTAATATTGCCAAATGATACAATAAAGTTTGCAATATCTACAACTTCTTTAGTTACTCTTACATTTTCTTCATATGGTAAGTGTGAACCATCTATCATTACTGATGTGAAACCACAACGTATTGCTCTTAATACTTCTTCTTTAGTTGCACCATGATCTAAATGTATAACCATTGGAACTCTACTCTTATTTGCTTCTTCTATACAGCTTGCTACAAAACTATCTTCTAAAAATGCAAGTTCTGATGGATGTATAGCTAATATTACTGGTGCTTGTTTTTCATTAGCACTTTCTACTACTGCTTTAAGTATTTGTCCACTCCCTATATTAAATGCAGGTACTGCAAATTTGTTTTCTTGAGCTACTTTTAACATTTCTTTCATATTTAATAACATTTCATTTTCCCCCTGAATATAATTTTATTTAATGATTTAATACTGCTAATTTAATACTTTTTTGATTAGATTTTGATAATCTAATATAATATCTTACTTTTTCTATACTATCTTCTTCCATTTGATGCATCAAAGTAAAGAAGTTAATATCTGGATTTTCTTTTAGTTGTTCTTTTATACTTGCTGTACAAGCATTGAAGAAATCACAACCTACATTAATTTTATTGATACCTAGCTCTACTGATTTTTG
>CAYTSC010000015.1:0-13739 GCA_964440475.1 uncultured Muribaculaceae bacterium | reverse complement strand
TAACGAATCTTCTAACAAATGCAGTTAAGTATACAGCAAAAGGACAAATACTATTCAACGTTAAATGTATTAATAGAGGAGATATAAGTTATGTAATAATAAGTGTCCAAGATACAGGAATGGGCATAAAAGAAGAAAACATAACAAAATTATTTACAAAGTTTGAAAGATTAGAAGTAGAAAGAAATACAACGGCAGAAGGAACGGGCTTAGGTTTAGCTATAACAAAAAAATTAATTGATTTAATGGGGGGCAAGATCAATGTAAAAAGTCAATATGGAGTTGGTTCGATATTCATGGTCCAAGTTCCTCAAAGAATTGCGATGATGTCTAAGCCATTAACAGATACTCAGATGTTAAATACATTAGAAGTTAAAAAAAGAAAAGAAGAACAAGAAAAGTGTATAAGCGGACAAAAAATATTAATAGTAGATGATAATGCATTAAATATAAAAGTTGCAAAAATAGCGTTAAAAAACTTTGATTTAATTTTAGATGAAGTATCATCAGGTGACGAATGTTTGGAAAAAATAAATACAGGAGAAAAGTATGATTTAATTTTGATGGATATAATGATGCCTGGATTAAGTGGAGAAGAAACATTTGAAAAATTAAAAAGCATTCCAGGATTTAATACACCGGTGATAGCTTTAACTGCAGATGCTATATCAGGATCAAAAGAAAAGTATTTAGGTTTAGGATTTAATAGTTATATATCAAAACCATTTTCACCTGATGAAATAAAATCTGAATTAATTAAGATATTTAAAAAATGATTATGAAAAAAAGACATTAAATGTTAGAGATTATCATTGTTTTTTTAGTATGTTTTTATTTAAATATATTGAAAGAAATGAACATAGAAAAAGTGCTTGATTTTTATTATAATTATGTGTTATACTCTATCTTGTATAACTGCTTAGATGTGCGAGGTTGCTGATACACTAGGTCGAGTTGTTAACTCGAAGTGTGATATTAGGTAATTTGCATGGAGCAAGTCTGTACTAGATATAGACGAAGGGAGGATATGTAATGTCAAGTCAAAAACTTAGAATAAGATTAAAAGCTTATGATCACAGAGTATTAGATCAAGCAGCAGGAAAAATTGTTGACACTATCAAAAGAACAGGCGGAGAAGTATCGGGACCAATTCCGTTACCAACAGAAATTGAAAAATTCACTGTTTTAAGATCTGTTCACGTAAACAAAGATTCAAGAGAACAATTTGAAATGCGTACGCATAAGAGATTAATTGATGTTAAAAATCCAAGTAAAGAAACAGTTGATGCTTTAACTCACTTAGATTTACCTAGTGGTGTAGACATCGAAATTAAATTATAATTAGGAGGAAAGAAAATATGAAAGGAATCTTAGGTCGTAAAGTTGGGATGACCCAAGTATTTACGAAAGACGGTAAATTAGTACCAGTAACTGTTATTGAAGTAGAACCTAATGTTGTAACTCAAGTTAAAACAGTAGCAACTGATGGCTATGATGCAGTTCAATTGGGTGTATTTGACCGTAAAGAAAAAAATGCCAATAAACCAAGTATTGGCCACACAAAAAAAGCAAACACAAGTCCTAAGCGCTTCTTAAAAGAAATAAGAGGAGTTAATGTTAACGACTATACTTTAGGAAGCATAGTAGGCGCAGATATTTTTGAAGTAGGAGAAGTTGTTGATGTAACAGGTACTTCTAAGGGAAAAGGATTTCAGGGAGTTATTAAAAGACATAATCAATCTAGAGGTCCAGAAACTCATGGTTCAAGATTTCACAGACGTCCAGGTTCAATGGGCAGTATGAAATTAATGAGAGTAAGAAAAGGTAAGAAATTACCTGGACATATGGGAAATGAAACAGTTACTATTCAAAACTTAAAAGTAATAGATATTAATGTTAATGAAAATTACATCTTAGTAAGCGGAAATGTTCCAGGACCAAAAAACTCATTAGTATTAGTTAAAGAAAATATTAAAGGTAATAAAAAAGAAGAAATAGAACTTCTTGTTTATGAAGAAACTATTGTTGATGAAGTGGTTGAAAACGAAGAAACTACAAAAGATGAAGTTGAAGAAGTAGTTGAAGAAGTAGAAGAAGAAACTCCTGAACAAGTTGAAGAAGTAGTTGAACAAATTGAAGAAGCTACTGAAGAACAAACTGAAGAAGCAACTGAAGAAGTTCAAGAAGAAAAAGTAGACGAAGGAGGTAATGAGTAATGGCTAAGTTAGATGTTTTAAATCTAAAAGGCGAAAAAGTTTCAGATGTTAACTTAGAAAAAAACATTTGGGCAATTGAACCTAATGATGAAGTATTGCAAAAAGCATTAAGATTACAGATGGCTTCGTTTAGACAAGGTACTCATAAAGCTAAAACTCGTGCTGAAGTACGTGGTGGAGGCAGAAAGCCATATCGTCAAAAAGGCACTGGTCGTGCAAGACACGGAAGTACACGTTCGCCAATTTGGGTTGGTGGTGGAGTTGTATTTGCTAAGACTCCGAGAAGTTATACTTTTAAATCTAATAAGAAAGAAAAAGTATTAGCAATTAAATCAGCTTTAACACAAAAATTAACAGCTAAGAAAGTTACTATAGTTGACTCGTTAGTATTAAAAAGTCTGAAAGTAAAAGAAGGCTTAGAATTACTGAAAAACTTCAAAGTAGAGGGTAAAACTCTATTAGTAACAAAAGAAGATGCTGAAAACTTATATATGGCTACAAGAAATTTAGCTAAAGTAGAAGTTTTGTTGGTAGAAGACTTAAATGTTTATGATGTAGTAAATGCTGAAAATTTAGTAATTGATCAAGAATCAGTTAAATATATTGAGGAGGTGCTTAAATAATGAACTATACAGATATCATTATTGCACCAGTTATTACTGAAAAATCATCTTCTTTAAATGAAAAAGGGAATGTATATATTTTCAAAGTAATAAAGAAAGCAAATAAAAATCAAATAAAGAAAGCGATTGAAGAAGCCTTCAAGGTAGATGTAGTTAAGTTAAATACTTCTATTACTAAACCTAAGGATAAAAGAGTTGGTAAATACACAGGTCAAAGAAAGACTTATAAAAAAGCCATTATTACTCTTAAAGAAGGTCAATCAATAGAATTATAGAGGTGAAAAATTATGGCAATTAAGAGTTATAAACCAGTTACTCCCGGACGTCGTGGAATGACTTCTTTAGACAACAAACATCTAACCTCTAAAAAACCAGAAAAAAGTTTAATTGCACCAAAGTCAAAAACTGGTGGACGTAACCATAGTGGTAAAACTACTGTTCGTCATATTGGTGGGGGTCATAAGCAAAAATATCGTATTATTGATTTCAAAAGAAACAAAAGAGATATTACAGGTAATGTAGCAGCTATAGAATATGATCCAAATAGAAATGCAAATATAGCTTTAATTAACTATTTAGATGGAGAAAAAAGATATATTATTGCACCTAAAGATTTAAAAGTTGGAATGATTATTCAAGCTGGTCCTAAAGCAGATATTAAAATTGGTAATGCGTTACCTTTAGAAAGTATCCCAGTAGGAACTGTAGTTCATAATGTTGAATTAAAACCTGGTAAGGGTGCAGAACTATGTCGAAGCGCAGGAACAAGTGCTCAAATTCTTGGAAGAGAAGGTAAGTATGTATTACTAAGAATACAAAGTGGTGAAGTAAGAAATATATTGGGAACTTGTTATGCAACTATTGGAGTAGTTGGTAATGAAGATTACGAATTAATCAATTTCGGTAAAGCTGGAAGAAAAAGAAATATGGGAATTAGACCTACTGTTCGAGGAAGTGTAATGAATCCTAACGATCACCCTCATGGTGGTGGTGAAGGTAAAGCACCAATTGGAAGAAAAGCACCAGTTACTCCTTGGGGTAAACCGACACTTGGTCTTAAGACACGTAAAAATAAAAAAGAATCTAACAAATTTATTGTTAGTCGTAGAAAGAAATAGGTGAGGCAAATGGCTAGAAGTTTAAAAAAGGGACCTTATGTATTTGATAGATTATTAAAAAAGGTTCAAGAGTTAAATAAATCTAATAAAAAAGAAGTTATTAAAACTTGGTCACGTCGTTCGACAATTTATCCAGATTTTATTGGACACACATTTGCTGTTCATAACGGTAAAGAGTTTATACCAGTATATGTAACTGAAGATATGGTTGGACATAAATTAGGTGAATTCGCTTTAACGAGAAAATTTATTTCTCACGGTGGGAATAAATAAGGGGTGTAAAGATGGAAGCATATGCAATACATAGAAAAGCTAGAATCGCTCCAAGAAAAGCGAGACTAACATTAGATTTAATAAGAAATAAGGATATCAATACAGCTCGTGGTATCTTAGCAAATACAAATACTAAAGCTAGTAGATTAATTATTAAAGTAATTAATTCTGCAGTAGCTAATGCAGTTAATAATCTAGGCGCTAATGAGGCTGAATTATATATAACTGAATGTTATATTAATCCAGGACCAACATATAAAAGAACTAGATTTGCATCAAGAGCAAATATAGATCGTAATGATCATAGAACAAGTCATATTACTATTAGAGTAAGTGACAAAAAGGAGGTCTAATATGGGACAAAAAGCACATCCAGTTGGACTAAGAGTTGGAATTAATAAAGATTGGGAAAGTAACTGGTTTGCATCTAATAAAGATTTTGCAAAATATTTAAATCGTGATTTAAAAATCCGTGAATATTTAGAAAAAAGATTAAAAGATGCTGCAGTATCATCAATCATTATTGAAAGAAACAAAAAAAGAACTGATATTAAAATCAATACAGCTAAACCAGGTGTTGTAATTGGCCGTGGTGGAGAAGATATTGAAAAATTAAGAAAAGCGCTTAGTAAATTAGTTGATGAAGATGTTTATATATCAATAATTGAAGTTAAAAGACCGGATTTAGATGCAGCACTAGTTGCTGAAGGCATCGCTCGTCAAATTGAAAACCGCGCTAACTATCGTAATGCTCAAAAAAGAGCAATTAAAAGTGTTTTAAAAGCAGGAGCTAAGGGTGTTAAAACTCAAGTATCTGGTCGTTTAAACGGAGTTGAAATGGCTCGTACTGAAGGTTATTCAGAAGGTACAGTGCCACTACATACACTTCGTGCAAATATCGACTATGCTCATAAAGAAGCTGACACTAATTTCGGAAAAATTGGAGTTAAAGTTTGGATCTATAAAGGAGAAATCTTAAAAGGTGAAAAACCATTAGAAGAAGAACCATCACCAAGAAGACCGAGAGAGAGAAGAGGTGCTCGCAATGCTGATGCCAAAGAGGACTAAGTATCGTAAGACACATCGACTTAGCTATGAAGGAAAAGCAAAAGGTCATTTAAAATTACACCTAGGTGAATACGGTATCGTAGCAACAGAAGGTGGATGGGTTAATGCTCGTCAAATTGAAGCTGCTCGTATCGCTATGACCAGATATATGAAACGTGGTGGAAATGTTTATATTAATATTTTCCCACAAATGCCTAGAACAAAGAAGCCTTTAGAAACCAGAATGGGTAAAGGAAAAGGCGGAGTTGAAGAATGGGTTGCCGTAGTTAAAAAAGGCAAAATTATGTTTGAAGTTGGCGGAGTGACTGAAGAAGTTGCAAGAGAAGCATTAAGGCTAGCTCAACACAAATTAAGCATTACTTCAAAATTTGTTAAAAAAGAAGAAAGTGGTGTTGTAAATGGAAATTAATGAAATGAGAAAATTAACCACTGAAGATATTAATAAAAGAATATTAGAAGCTAAAAAAGAATTGTTTGATTTAAGATTAAAACAATCTACAGGTAACTTGGATAAACCACATCAAATAAGCCAACTAAGAAAAGAAGTTGCAAGATTAAAAACAATCTTAAATGAAAAAAGAAGAGAAGGAGGAAGTAAATAATGGCTAAAAAAGAAGATAAAATTGTTCTTACTAAGGAACAGTTATTAGGGAAAGTAGTCAGCGATATTAATGATAAAACGATTATTGTCATGGTTTCAACATATCGTAAACATCCTCTATATGGAAAAAGAGTAAAGTACTCGAAAAAATATACAGCTCATGATGAAAAGAATGTAGCAAAAATGGGAGATACAGTCTTAATTTCTGAAACTCGTCCACTATCTAAAACTAAAAGATATGAACTTGTTAAAGTAGTTGAAGAATCTGTTATCTTATAAGGAGGGTCTATATGGTAGCACAAGAATCAAGATTAAAAGTTGCTGACAACACAGGCGCTCGTGAGTTATTGGTGATCCGTGTATTAGGTGGTCATCATCGTCATTCAGGAAACATCGGAGATGTAGTTGTTGGAACAGTAAAAAAAGCGATTCCAAATAGCAATATGCCAAAAGGTAAAATTGTAAAAGCAGTAATCGTAAGAAGTAAACATGGTGTTAGAAGAGAAGATGGTAGTTTAATTAAATTTGACGATAATGCATGTGTAATTATTAAAGAAGATAAATCACCAATCGGAACTCGTGTTCTAGGGCCAGTTGCTAGAGAAATACGTGATTTAGGGTATTCTAAAATCGTGTCTTTAGCTAGTGAAGTATTATAGGAGGGCAATATGAAAGTAAAAGTTGGAGATAAAGTAAGAGTTATTGCTGGATCTGATAAAGGAAAAGAAGGCAATGTCCAAAAAGTACTTAGAAGTAGTAATAGAGTAATCGTTACTGGAGTAAATATTGTCAAGAAACATATGAAACCAGGACGTACTAATGAAACTGGTGGAATACTTGAAGTAGAGGGATCAATACATGCTTCAAATGTTAAAATCCTAGAGAGTAGCAATCGTCAAATGAAGAAAACTGAAAAAATAGTTAAAAAAGCAGAAACTCAAAAAGAAAAAGAAGTTAAAAAAGCAGCTCGTCAAGAAATGATGTCAACAGTTAAATCACAAGCTGAACAAAAAGTTGCACAAAAAGAAGCTGCAAAAAAAGCAGTAAAGAAGGCTGCTCCTAAGAAAACCGTAACAAGAAAAGTAGGTGAAAGATAATGAGTAGTTTAAAAGAATTATATAAAAATGAAATTATCCCAGAACTAGTAAAAGAATTCAAATATAAATCTGTAATGCAAGCACCTAAACTTGAAAAAATAGTTATTAACATGGGTGTAGGTGAAGGATCACATGATGCAAAATTCATTACAGCTGCTCTAGCAGACTTAGAAACAATTACTGGTCAAAAAGCAGTACCTACAAAAGCGAAAAAATCAATTGCTGGCTTCAAATTAAGAGAAGGTCAAACAATTGGAGCGAAAGTTACATTACGCGGTGAAAAAATGTATGTATTTTTAGAAAAATTAATCAAAATTTCTATTCCTCGTGTTCGTGACTTTAGGGGTATTAACCCAAAATCTTTTGACGGAAAAGGAAATTATACTTTAGGTATTAAAGAACAATTAATTTTCCCAGAAATTGAATATGATAATGTTGTAAAAATCAGAGGTTTAGATATTGTATTTGTTACAACAGCTAAAACTGATGCTGAAGCATTCAAATTATTAAGTGCATTTGGAATGCCTTTTAGAAAGTAGGAGAGAAATATGGCAAAGAAAAGTTTAATAGTAAAAAATGAACGTAAACCAAAGTTTAAGGTTCGTGAATATAGTAGATGCCAAAGATGTGGTAGACCACGTGGTGTAATGCGTAAATTCGGTATATGTCGTATTTGTTTCCGTGAATTGGCTAACAAAGGACAAATATCTGGCGTTAAGAAGTCAAGTTGGTAGGAAGGTGGTATAAATGGTAAATGATAGAATAGCTGATATGTTAACTCGTATTAGAAATGCAAATCAAATGAAATATGATGAAGTAGAAGTACTTGGTTCAAAACTAATTACTGAAATTGCTAAAATATTAAAACAAGAAGGATTTATTGAATCATATAAAGTAAATCCTAGTCCAAAAGGTGAAACGATTACTTTAGTATTAAAGTATGCTAATAACAAAAAAGAAAGAGTTATTACAGGATTAAAAAGAATTAGTAAACCAGGGCTAAGAGTTTATGCCAAAAATAATGAAGTACCAACTGTATTAAATGGTATGGGTATTGCAATTATATCTACCTCTTCAGGAATAATGACTGATAAAGATGCAAGGTCTAAAGGTCTAGGAGGAGAAGTACTTGCCTATATTTGGTAAGGAAAAATATTCATGAGTCGAATTGGAAATCGTAAATTAGCAATTCCTGCTGGTGTAACAGTTACTATTGAAGATAATATAGTAAAAGTTAAAGGACCTAAGGGAGAGTTGAGTACTGAGGTCGATAATCGTTTGGAGATAACTATTGAAGACTCTACTTTAATAGTCAAAAGAACTAAAGATACTCAAGAATTAACTAGCCTTCATGGAACGGCTAATGCATTAATAAAAAATATGTTCGTTGGAGTTAATGAAGGATATAAAGTAGAACTTGAAACAGTGGGTGTTGGATATAGATTTAATGTATCTGGTAACAAATTAAATATCAGTGCTGGTTATTCACATCCTGTAGAAATGCAATTACCAAATGGCGTTACTGCAGAATGTCCAAGTAATACTGAATTAGTTCTAAGCGGAATTAATAAACAAGAATTAAATGAATTTGCAGCGAATGTTCGTAAAGTTAGAGAACCTGAGCCCTATAAGGGAAAAGGTATTCGTTATAAAGGCGAATATGTAAGACGTAAAGTCGGTAAGAAAGCTGCGTAAGGAGGAAAAGTATGATAAAGAAAGAATCGAGAAATTCAACTCGTCAAAAAAGACACAAAAAAATACGCAACAAAATAGTTGGTACAAAAGAAATGCCAAGATTAAATGTATTTAGATCAAATGCTCATATTTTTGCTCAAATAATCGATGATGAAAACGGTGTAACTTTAGTAAGTTCATCATCTGTTGAATTAAAGATTAAAAATGGTAACAATTCTGAAGGTGCAAGCTTAGTTGGAAAAGATATTGCTGAAAAAGCAAAAAAATCTAAGATAACTAAAGTAGTATTTGACAGAGGCGGATACTTATACCATGGACGTGTTAAAGCTCTAGCGGCATCAGCACGCGAAAATGGATTGGAATTTTAAGGAGGTTTATGATGGCAAGAGAAGAAAGAGACACAAAAAAGAAATTATTAGAAGAAAAAGTAATTTCTATATCTCGTGTTACAAAAGTAACTAAAGGCGGAAGAGATTTTCGATTCTCAGCTACAATGGCTGTAGGAGACGGAAAAGGTCTGGTTGGCATCGGAACCGGAAAAGCAAAAGAAGTTCCAGAAGCTATTAATAAAGGAATACAAGCAGCTAATAAAAATTTAGTAAGAGTATCCTTAATTGATAATCGTACTATTCCACATGAAACTATCGGAACATGCGGAAGAGCAAAAGTACTTATTAAACCAGCAGTTGAAGGTAATGGTATTATCGCTGGTGGAGCAGCAAGAGTAGTTTTAGAATTAGCTGGTGTTAAAGATATAGTATCTAAATCACTAGGTTCTAATACAAAAATCAATGTTGCTAAAGCAACACTAAATGCATTATTAATGCAAAGAACTCCAGAAAAAGTTGCTGAATTAAGAGGCATATCAAAGGAGGACTTGTAATATGAAACTAAATAATTTAAATACATCAAAATCAAAAACAGCTAAAAGAGTTGGTCGTGGACCAGGATCAGGAATGGGTAAAACATCTGGTCGTGGACATAAAGGACAAAAATCTAGATCTGGTTCTTCAATTAAACCTTGGTTTCAAGGTGGACAATCTAAATTATTTGAAAGAATTCCTAAAAGGGGATTTAATAATAAAAGATTTACCATTCGTTATGCAACGATTAATCTAAGTGATTTAAATAAGTTTTTTAATGATGGAGATACTGTTAATTTAGAAGTATTAAAAGAAAGAAAAATTATTAAAAAAGAATTAAATGGATTGAAAATACTAGGTAATGGTGAGTTAGAAAAGAAACTTGTTATTCAAGCACATAGATTTTCTGCAGCAGCTGTTACAAAAATAGAGAAAAATGGTGGAAAAGCTGAGGTGATATAGATGAAAAATCTATTCAGACAATTAAGTGGACCAACAAATAAAGATTTAAGACAAAGAATAATATACACATTATTTGCTTTACTTGTTTTCTCAATTGGAACAAATATTATACGTATAGGCGCTACTGGTTTAACTGGAGAGTTAACTTTCTGGCAACTAGCAAGTCTTAATACAGGTGGTAGCATTAAACCTCATTCAATCTTTGGATTAGGTGTTATGCCCTATATCTCAGCGTCAATTGTCATGCAATTGCTTCAATCTGACTTAATTCCTTATTTTAAAGAATTAAAAGATCAAGGACATGTTGGAAGACAAAAACTAAATGTAATTACTAGATATATGGGGATTGGGTTTGCTTTCTTACAAGGTTATGGATTTTCTATTTATTTTTTAAAGGGAGCTAATGCTACAACTATTATTCAATCAACCATAGTATTAACAGCAGGTACTGCTTTCCTACTTTGGTTAGGAGATCAAGTCTCTAAAAAAGGTATTGGTAATGGTTTATCGCTAATAATAATGGCGGGTATTTTAAATACAATGCCTAGTATGTTTATAACTGTCTATGAAACTTTGATTACTAATGGGTCTAATTTATGGTTAGGAATATTAGGTTTCTCAGGATTTATATTAATTTATTTAATAATCATTGTTGGAATAATTTGGATACAACTTGCTGAAAGAAGAATACCAATTCAATATTCAAATCGTACAACAAGCGCATATGGAGGACAACAAACATATTTACCGATAAAGTTGAATTCAGCAGGTGTTGTTCCTGTAATCTTCGCATCATCGATTTTGAGTTTTCCAGGAATTATTGCATCCTTTTTGAATAAGCCTTCTTTTAATACATTTATTGAAAAATATTTAACGTATACAGAACCAGTAGGTTTTGCAATATATGTATTATTGATTGTAATATTTGCATATTTTTATACAATAATGCAAATGAATCCAGAGGAAATGGCAAAAAATCTAAATCAAAATGGTGGTTATATACCAGGAATAAGACCGGGTAATGATACTGAAGAGTATATTACAAATGTATTAAATCGCCTATCAGCAGTAGGAACATTATTTATAATTATAATTGCAATTATACCGATTATTTTCTCTAAATTCTCTAGTTTACCAAATACTGTAACAATTGGAGGAACAGGATTATTAATCGTAGTTGGTATTGCAATTGAAACATACAAACAACTTGAAAGTAGTATTGTAAGTAGAAGTTATAAAACCAAAAGAAGGAGTAGAAGATAATTATGAAAAATATTATTTTTATTGCCCCGCCAGCTGCTGGTAAAGGAACTCAATGTGAATTGCTTGTAGAAAAATATAACTACAATCATTTATCATCAGGAGATTTACTTCGTTCAGTAGATAAAAATACCGAAGTCGGTAAAGAAATAACAGAAATAGTAAATCGTGGAGATTTAGTTAATGATGAATTGATGTTTTCTTTAATAAAAGAAAAATTAAAAACTTGGGATTTAACTAAAGGAGTTTTATTTGATGGTTCGATTAGAACATTAAAACAAATAGAATTATATGATGAACTATGTGTAGAGTTAGCTATGGCTCGTGCTCTAGGTAGACTGGGATGTTCTGGATGTGGAAAAATATATCATAAGACAAATATGAAACCTCAAGTTGAAGGAAAGTGTGATGTTTGTGGAGAAGTTCTTACATCAAGAGATGATGATACTGAAGAAACATTCAGAAATCGCTTCCAAACATACTTAGAAAAAGTTAAACCAGTTATTGATTATTATGAAAATAAAGGTGAACTGATTACTATTGAAGCTCAAGATGATAAATATGAAACGTTTGCTTTAATAGAAAAAGTTATTAGTAATGATTAAAACTGAAACAGAAATAAAGTTAATGAAAGAATCTGGTCATCTAAATTATATGTGTCATAAATACTTAGAAAATCATATTAAACCAGGTATTACAACCGCATATTTAGATGACTTGGCATTTAACTTTATAACAAGTAATGATGCATATCCCTCTTTTAAAGGATATGGGGGATTTCCCGGTTCTATATGTACATCGATTAATGATGAAGTAGTACATGGAATACCCAGTAATAGAGTTTTAAAAGAAGGAGATATAATCTCCATTGATATTGGAGTATTATACAAAGGATTTCATTCAGATTCTGCTTGGACTTATCCAGTGGGTAAGATCGATGAAGAAAAAGAACACTTGCTTAAACATACAGAAAAAGCTCTTTATAAAGGATTAGAGCAAATTAAGAATGGAATTACTATTGGCAAAGTTTCTACAACAATAGAAAACTATGCAAAAGAAAATAATTTAAGCGTTATCAGAGAATTAATTGGTCATGGAGTTGGTAAAGAACTACATGAAGACCCAGAAGTTCCTAATTATGGCAATTCAAAGTTTGTCTTAAAAACAGGAATGACAATAGCGGTTGAACCAATGTTAAACTCAGGTAAAAAAGATATCTATATTACGGAAGATGACTGGACAATTATTACTCGCGATGGTAAACCATCGGCACACTTCGAGCATACAATTGTAGTCACCGATAATGGATATGAAATATTAACAGGAGAGTGAAAAATGTCAAAAGAAACAAAGATTGATGTTGAGGGCAAAGTTATCGAAGTTATGAAAACCGGTATTTGCAAAGTAAAGTTAGACAATGGACACATTGTAGAGGCTCACGTTTCTGGTAAAATACGAATGAATATGATTCGTATTTCACTAGGCGATACAGTGGTCGTTGAACTATCTCCCTATGATTTAACACGTGGGCGAATCACATATAGAAAGTAGGAAATTAAATGAAGGTAAGACCATCAGTTAAAAAAATGTGTGCAAAATGTAAAATAATTAGAAGAAAAGGCCGTGTTATGGTAATATGCGAAAATCCAAAACACAAACAAGTTCAAGGATAGGAGAAAAGTATGGCAAGAATTAAAAATATTGAATTACCAGATCAAAAACATATCGTAATTGCTTTAACAAGTATTCATGGTATTGGTCGTTCATTAGCTAAAACAATATGTGAAAAAGCTAAAGTGGATCCAACTACAAAAGCAAAAGATCTAACAGATGATCAAGTAACTTCTTTAAGAAAAGAAGTTGATGAATGCTTAGTTGAAGGAGACTTAAGAAGAGAAGTTCAATTAAGTATTAAAGGTAAAATGGAAATTGGTAGTTATGAAGGAATAAGACATCGTAAAGGATTACCAGTACGCGGTCAAAGAACTAGCCGTAATGCAAGAACAAGAAAAGGTCGCGGTAAAGTAGTCGCGAATAAAAAGAAAGTATCTAAATAGGAGGTAAATCATGGCATATAATAGAAGAAAAAGAAAAGTTAAAAAGAATGTCGTTGAAGGACAAGCACATATCCATGCAACATTCAATAACACTGTTGTAAGTATTACTGATAATTTAGGTAATTTAATTAGCTGGGCTTCAGCAGGAACGATCGGTTATAAAGGTTCAAAAAAGAAAACTCCATTTGCAGCAGGTCTTTCAGCAGAAGCATGCGCTAAAGATGCATATGAACAAGGTGTAAGACAAGTTGAAGTATTTGTTAAAGGATTAGGTGGAGGTCGTGAAAACGCTATTAGATCACTGCAAGCAGCAGGATTGGAAATAACTGCAATTAATGATGAAACACCAATACCACACAACGGATGTAGACCACAAAAGAGACCAAGAAATTAAGGGGAGGAAAAA
>CAYTSC010000014.1:0-13841 GCA_964440475.1 uncultured Muribaculaceae bacterium | reverse complement strand
TTGCTACAGAATTTAAATTATCATATGTCTTATATTTTGAATATTTTACATCTATTTTAGACATATTAACAAAACCATTAATATACTCAGATATAATTCCACCATATTTATTTCCGGATAATACTTCATATGGTCCTTGTTCGACGATACCATATCGATATTCTTTGCTTGTTAAACTATGAAGATCTGCCTCATCTAATTTTAAACCCTTTTGAAATGCATACGATAAGTGTTCATAATATGAATCATTAAAATTACTTTTTGCCCATACATTATAATCTTTTTCCATTATATTACTTAATATTTCATTGTTTTCAACTCTTAAAAAATAGTACTGTTTTATATCGCTTAGATGGAAACATATATTATAATCTTTTTCTAGTATATATTTAATACTATAATTTAATGGTAAAATCACATAATCTAAACTAACAAGTGACTCTACTAAGTTAGGAATATTATTAAATGTTTCAAATGTAATTTTATCTTGATTTAAATAATTACTTATATACGATAAATCCGTTGCTATAACACCGACTTTTTTACCAGCTAAAGAAGAAACATTATTCATCACTTCTTCTGTTTTGGATACAACAACATAATGATCTTCAAAAAATGAAATATCATTTGGACTTATTTCATTAGCAACTTTAAAAGCGATTCCTGGAGTTATTGAACCATATGTATAAGGTACAATATTAAACTCAAACCCTCTTTCTTTCATAAAGTAGTTTAAATAATCAAAGTATACTCCAGAACCATCAATACCAAATGTATTAACATCATTAGGTAAACGAATATCTGTTAGTACTCCTTTGTTTTTCTTTAACCATGATTTTTCTTTAGAACTTAATCTATTGGGATTTGAAAAAAGAAAAAACAATGTTATTAATAATATTATTCCACCAATAATACTTGTAATTAATATAATTAATCTCTTTTTATTTTTCATAAGTCTTCCTTAATATCTAGACCAAACTATATTTGCACTTTTCGCATTTTTATAGCCTGATACAGGAAATTTCTCGTCTTCTTCTTTTTCTTCTTTATCCACTAAAAAATTAAAGTCGTAATATTCACGTTCCTCTTCACTAAATAGTTCTAAAGACTTTAAAGAAGCGTTAATTCCTTCAGTAATGCTTGATTCTTTATTTATTTTAAAAATAATATATATTATTCTTCCTTGAATATTTAAAGATGTTTCTTTAATACCTTTTTCTTCTTTTAATTTTGTTTCAAATTCTTTTATTTTTTTATTAGCTATTTTTACTTCTTTAATTCCCTCTAATCTATTACCATATTTATTAGTGCCTTGCCCTTTAAAAAAGTATAAAATTAGTAATGTAAATATAATTAATACACATGTAATTGAAATAAGCATAAGAACAGAGAATACTCTATTTTCCTTGTAAAACTTTTTCATTTTCCACCTCTTTATATGTGTTAATTATACTATATTCTATGTTTATTGGCAATTTATTAGTATAATATATTTAGGTGATATTTATGGAGCAATCAGAAATTAGAAAAAGACTATTATTAAGAGAAAAATTATATTCTAAATACGCTACTCTAGATAGTGAATCAATTAGATTTAAACCTATTAAAGATGATTTAAGACCAAATTATTTTAGAGATATAGATAGGATTATTCATTCACTTGCCTATACTCGTTATACAGATAAAACTCAAGTGTTTAGCTTTAAAGGAAATGACCATATAAGCAAAAGAATAGTACATGTATCATTAGTCAGTAAAATAGCGAGAACTCTTGGTCGTGTTTTAGGTTTAAATGAAGATTTAATTGAAGCTGCTGCTTTAGGACATGATTTAGGACATGTTCCTTTTGGTCATGTAGGAGAAAGAATATTAAATGACATAAGTATTAAACACGGACAAGGTTATTATAATCATAATGTTCAAAGCGTAAGAATATTAATGGATATTGAAAAGAAAAATATTTCATTACAAGTCCTGGACGCTATATTATGCCATAATGGTGAATTTTTATTACAAGAATATTCTCCTAAAGAAAAAACAAAAGAACAATTTCTAGATGAAATAGAAAAAACATACACAGAAGAAAATTATTCAAAAAAATTAATTCCAATGACTCTTGAGGGTTGTGTAGTAAGGATAAGCGATATTATCGGTTATATAGGTCGAGATATCCAAGACGCAATTGAATTAGGCGCTATAAGCATAAATCAAATTCCAGAAAGTATTACTTCAATATTAGGAAGCAATAATACACAAATAATTAATACCATTATCAATGACATTATTGAAAATAGTATTGATAAAAATTGTATTATTATTTCTGAGAAAGTTTTCAACGCTATGCATGAGTTATTTAAATTTAACTACAAACATATTTATATACCAGCCAATCCACAAACAGATATAGATTTTTTTAACAAAGCTTTTAATGAGTTATTTGACTATTATTTATTACATATAAACGACAAAGACAATAATTTTTATATGGATTTTCTAATTAAAATGGATGATGAATATATGAAAAAAACTTCAAATGAAAGAAAAGTCATCGACTTCTTATCTGGAATGACCGATGACTATTTTATGAATGAATATCAGAAATTAATCTTTTAAATTAGCTCTTTTTCTTAATAAATGTTCTTTTAATGAAGAAGTATCGACTATATTTTTTTCTTTTATTTGGACAGATATCTTTTTTGATTTATTATTTAATTGAATTGTTTTAACAACCTTTATTGAATCGTAAATAATTACTGATAATGTTGGTAATAAAATAAATAATATCCACCCTATTTTATTCGAAATTATTCTTTGAATTAAACCGAGTTTAGGAATCTTAAATATCGTCTTGCCAATTACATTACCAAAAGATACTGTTGAATTATCTTCAGAGCTATTATAATCTCCTTTCGTATGATAGTAATAACCATTTTCATTTTTACCAACATCAACTATTCTATGAGTAATAATCATATTATTAAGCATTGGATTTTCTGTTACGAAAGTAATGATGTCTCCTTTTTTTAAATTTTCTGGTTTGTCCACTCTAACATCAAAAATTACATCATCAACTCTTATATTCGGTTCCATACTTATGCTTAAAATTGTAAATAATGAGTATTTTGGTTGGTGCCTTTCACCTTTAGCTTTATAGGATCTTGATTCAAAACCATAATAAATTACAAAAATCGCTATTAAGAATAACAATAGAAAACATGCCCAAGAAAAAACCTTGGCAATATAATGAAATGAATCTTTAATTATTTTATAATAATCTTTATTTCCCATATATCTATCCTTTAATTAATCGTATCATAATATTTTTTCACTAGCAATAAAAGTATAGTTTCATATGTAAACAAAAAGAGACATTTCTGTCTCTTGAGTTTTTCCTTTTAAAAACAAAGGATATTAAGGCGTTGGCGTTGGTATACTTTCTGCCACTATTTCAAAATTACCACTAAATTCTTTTCCGTGATCATCATTTTGATTTGATTGAGTATCAGTGTATGTAAATGCAAATGTACATACATGAGTTGTATTTGCTGGCAAAGTAACAGATGTTAAAATCGGTTGTGCATTTGTACTTGCAGCTGGCATTTGTGCTTTTGCTTTACTTGGAGCATCTGTACCTGTACAAGTAACAGTATAAGTAAAGTCAGCCTTATTAACAAAAGTATTCACAACGTTTGCTTTCCATTCAAGCGAATAAACAGCATTATAGGCAGTATCGTTTTTTATCGAAACTACTTTACTAGGAATCGTTCCACCAGGCATTAGAGCATTAACACTTACCTGATTACCATTATCATAAGTAATACCAATTGTTGCTGTTTTAATAATTACTGAATTTGTCTCGTTTGTTCTAGTAATAGTTGCTGTAAAGTATGCAAAAGTAGCTGATACAATTGCAACTAATAAAGTAGCGATACCTATTACAACTAATAAAATATTATTTTTTCTATAACTTCTTTCTTCCATTTCCATTTTCTTATCCTCCTTACATTATAAGTATTACATATGATTTTTTAGTTGTCAATAAGTATGTGTTAAATTAGACGTTTTATGTTACAATAACAATGTGATGACAATGAAAAAAAGAAATATTTATTTACTTGCTTTTTTTATACCTATAATGATCTTTTTTTTGATGGCTTTTTTAGCGAAATATATTCCGTTTTATGATGAAGTATTTCAAGTGTTTGATGCTAGACATCAATATCCTGGCTTTTATACTGAATTAATGACTAAATTAAGAGAAGGAAACTTATTTTTTTCTTTTAATGGAGGTTTAGGATTTAACTTTTTAGGAACAATTACATATTATTTGATGAGTCCTTTGAACTTATTGATGGTTTTTTTTGACGCTAAGAGTTTATCATTGTTTTTTATGGTAACTATTTATTTAAGAATTGGTTTATCTGGCTTAACAATGGCCATCTATTTAAATAATCAAAAGAATAAAAAAGATATATGGGTTATAACTTTCAGTGTCATATTCGCATTAATGGGGTTTTTAAGTGGTTATTATTACAACTTTATGTGGATTGATTCTATTATAATGCTACCATTAATATTATTAGGAATTGATAAATTAGTTAATGATAAAAAAGTATTTCTTTATATTTTTTCTTTGACACTTGGAATAATATTTAATTATTACATCGGAGTAATGCTTTGTATTTTTTCCCTTATTTATTTTATATATAAAATATTTTCTGAAGAAGACATTTCATATATACCTGTTATAAAAAGATTTATTATCAGTTCCCTAGTAGTTGGTTTATTATCTCTATTTATATTGATTCCTACGTATTATTCACTATTAATTGGTAAAGCAAAAATATATGGAACGGATTGGATGAATTATTTTGAATTTAATAAAAATTATTACTCTTTCTTTTATAAATTGACTCCTGCTTCTTACCATATAGACCATCAATCATATGGACCAGCAATGATCTATTCATCATTATTTTCACTAGCATTAGTAATACTATTTTTCTTTAATAATAAGTTTAAATTAAGAGAAAAGATAGTTGTAGCGATTATTTTAATTTTCTATTACTTTTGTTTTTCATATAATTTATTAGATTATGGATGGCAACTATTTCAAAAACCAATATGGTGGCAAAGCAGATATTCTTTTACTTTTAGTACATTTTTAATTATTATTGCATTTAAGAATATTGTTAATATTGATAATTTAAAACTAAATAAGGCTATTAAGTTAGTTATCATATGGATAATGTCTATTCTATTTATTATGGGAGCTATATTAGTTTTAAAAGACGTAGGACCCAGCAACTATAATTCAAGTGCCTACTTCTTCTTAATATTTTCAATTATGATATTTGCTCAAATGATCTATTTTATAGATGATAAAAGTACATATTGGTATTTAATTGTTTTAGTCGTGTTAGAATTATCAATTAATTCCTATAATGGGCTTATAAAAACTACATTTAAAAATAATAAAGTTGATTTGGAACAAAAAATAGTTAGCTCCGAAAAATCACTTAACTATATTAAAAATATAGATAATGATTTTTATAGAATGGAGTTTATTAATTTAAATACTACTAATGATGGGATGCTGCATAATTATCATGGAATTAATATTTTTACTTCTGCTAGAAATCAAAAAACAATAGATTTTTTAGAATTTAAAATGGAATTAGATGTTGATTCCGGATGTGGAGTTAAATTTAAAAGTTATAATCCTGCCTTATTATCATTATTAAATGTAAAATATTTAATAGGAGATGTTGATTATTATCCACTATGTTTTGAAAATGATGATAAAAATGTTCATGAAAACCCCTTTCCTTTAGGATTAGGTTTTATGGTTAATGAAAAAATTAAAGATTTAACACTACTTGATGATGATTTAAATAATAACTTAGATAGCATTTATTCAGCGTTTATTGATAAAGATGTTTCTTTTATTAAATATATTGATAATACTGATTTAATTGATGAAGAAGTAAATGTAATAAAAAGTTTTAATGGATTAAGAAACTTCTACCACAGAGATAAAGAACAATTTGATTCATATATAACATTAAACTATACTGCTGATGGTAATTATATATTATTACCAGATGATGTCTTTAAAAGGGCTGATAAGATATATATTGATGGTAATTTATATAAAAAAAATAATGGTAATTTTATTCATTTAAAAAAAGGACAGAGTATTAAAGTAACATACAAAATAAGTGATACCACTATTAATCAAGATGATTTATATTTCTATCTATTTGATTTAAATAAATATGAAGAGGCAGTAAAAGAATTAAATTCTATATTTAAAATAAATACTAAATCAAAAAATTTAATTGAAGGTAAAGTTGATGTTACTAATGATAAAAATATTTTGTTTACTTCAATACCATATGAAGATGGTTTATCTATTAAAGTAAATGGAAAAAATGCTAAACCAATTAAACTTTTAGATACTTTTGTCGGTCTTGAATTAGAAGAGGGACAAAACCACATAATAATAAATTATTTTCCTAAGGGATTAGGAGTGGGTTTAATAATAAGTGGTTTGACTTTTCTTGGATTAATCTGTTATTATATAGCAAGTAAAAAGGAAGTGTTCAAATGAAATTAAGTCTAATAATACCTTGTTATAATGAAGAAGAAAATATAAAAAAATTATACGAAATTATTATTAAAGAATTTAAAGATATTCCTTATGAACTATTATTTATTGATGATGGTAGTAAAGATAATACTTATAAAATTATTAATGAGCTATATAATAAAGATCCTGATCATGTTAAAAGTATTGCTTTTAGTAGAAATTTTGGTAAAGAAGCCGCTATATATGCTGGGATTAAAAACTCCATAGGTGAATATACATGTATTATTGATGCGGATTTGCAACAACATCCTAAATATGTATTAGAGATGATGAAGTACTTAGATAATAATGAAGATACCGATCAAGTTGCTATGTATGTTAAAAAAAGAAAAGATAAACCTTTGAGAAATGTTTTTTCTAGTTTATATTATAAATTAATTAATTATTTGAGTGATACAAAGTTTTCTGATAATGTAAGTGACTTTAGAATGTTTAGAAGCGATGTTAAAAACGCTATTTTAGAACTTACTGAGGTTAATAGGTTTTCTAAAGGCATATTCTCTTGGGTAGGCTTTAATACTCATACAATGCCTTATGAAGTGGCTAAAAGAGAACATGGTAAAACTAAGTTTAATTTTAAATCATTAACTACATATGCAATTGATAGTATAGTTGGTTATTCCATTAAACCATTAAGAATTATTACATTAATTGGTTTTATTACATCAATCGGTGCATTTATATATTTATTGCTAATAATTATTAAAAAAATATTTTTCGTTGTAGATGTTCCTGGTTATTCATCAATAATGTCTGTATTGTTATTTTTCTCAGGAGTACAAATATTGAGTATTGGAATATTAGGAGAATATTTATCTAGAACATACTCAGAAACAAAAAAAAGACCTATCTATCTTGAAAAGAATAAAATAGGTTTTAAAGATTCAAACATTCTTTAATCTTCATGAACTAAATAAGCTTTAGATTGATAAGAGGTATGTAACCATACTTCTTTATTTATTTGAGGATTATTTTTTATATAATTATAGAAATCTATTATTTCAGGATTATCATGTGGAAATTTATTATATGATTTTTCATCTTCTGAATATAAACCTTCAATTCGAGCTTTCCTTGTTGTCTCTAATTTATTTATAGCAGTTAAAGGTTGACCTCCTCCACCTACACATCCACCTTCACAATTCATTACTTCAATAAAGTGATAATCATTAATTTTATCCATAATAGACACAAGATTAGTAATACCATGAACAACTAATATTTTTAATTCTAAATCATTTATTTTTAATGTTGCTTCACGAGCTCCATCGTAACCTCGAATGCTTTCTAATTTATAAAAGTCTTTATCCGGATTTTTATTTGTTAATTTAAAATATAATGTTCTTAATGCTGATTCCATTACTCCTCCAGTATTACCAAATATCTGACCTCCTCCAGAAGCCTTACCTAAAACTTTATCAAACTCATCATCTCTTAAAATAGAAAAGTCTATTTCACATTCTCTAATCATCATCGATAGTTCACTTGTTGTAATAACAAAATCTACATCTGTAATTTCCGGTCTACTAATTTCATATTTTTTAGCAGTACAAGGAGTTAGACAAACATGAATTAATTTATCAGGATCTATATTATTTAATTTAGCAAAATATCTTTTAACTGCCGGTCCTTGCATTCCAATTGGACTTTTTGTTGAAGAAAGATAGGGAATTATATGTGGATAATACATTTCTGCATATTTAACCCAAGCTGGACAACAACTAGTGAACATCGGAAAAGGTCCATTATTATTGATTCTTTTAATTAATTCATCAGTTTCCTCAGTAATAGTTAAATCAGCCCCAAAGGTTGTATCAAAAACATAATCAAAGCCAAGTATTCTTAAGACATCTACCATTTTCCCAGTTACTACTGAACCTGGTTCTAAACCGAACTCATCACCTAAAGCGACCCTAACAGCTGGACTAGTTGAAACAACAACAGTGTAGCTAGTATCATTTAAATAATTTAATACCTCTTTATAATCATATTTAGGAGTTAAGGAACCTGTTGGACAATTTAAAATGCATTGACCACAGTTTACACATATTGGTTCAGAAAATTTAGTTTGATCATAAATTATACCTACTTTTTCTTCACAAACTTTTTTACAATTACCACAGTTAATACATTTCTCTTCAATTCGTGCAATACCGGGGTTATCTTTTGATATCCATACTCTTACGTTATTTTCCATAGTTTCTCCTTATTATAAAAAAACCAATCATTAATATTGGTTATATTTCATCAACCATTAGATCGCTATTATCAACTTCGATAATATCACTATCTTCTGTATTATTTTTTTTGATTTCTATTGGTTTTATTGAATCATCTTGTACATTTTCTAATACTACATCTTTATTTTCTAAAGCAGCACCAAGAGTCATTCCTGCAGCGCCTATCGTTTCTAAGTTAACTACATCATCTTGTTCTTTCTTTTTCTTTTCTTTTGTTCCCTCGTTATTCTTTTGTTCGATTAAAAAACCGATTAAAGCAAAAACAAGGACAACGGCGATTACTAAAAACCAAATATAATTTCTAGCTAAAAATTCTACCATTATTGTCCTCCTTTTTATTTTATTTTTATACTACCATTTGTTGGATATATTTGAATAAATGTATTACCATCGTTGACAATTAATTTTTTACCATCTTCTGTTTTATATATCGTTTGGGCACTTCTAGAAGTTTTTTCCCATGTAATAGGAACTGAAATACCATTAGATATATAAACGCCTTTTCCTTTACCTATGTTCTTTAAATCCTGTCTCCCAGATCCTGCATTAGCCGAAAAGTTTGTAACTGCATACGCAATAATATTTTTAACAGTATATTGTTCTTTTGTTACATAATCTTTGTGAGCTTTATTATTAACCGATCTTAAATATACTTGTTTTTCTGCATCATATTTATAATTTGTAGTTGTACCATTTGAATATTTAATATCAATTTGATTAGCTTCTTCACCTTCATAAGTGTGTTCTTCAATACTGTAATTTAATAATAAAGGTTTACTTGTTTCTCTTCTTGAAACTTTAACTTTATCCATACGATCTGTTCCTGTATATGCGGTATGTTCTACAGAAACTTTTAATGGATTCTCTCTATAATACCAACTACCTCCAGGTAATTCAGTTACATTTAATGATCTAATATCAGCGCCTGCTTGTGGGCTTTGACCAATATGAACATATATTGCATCATTTTCTAATACATAGTCCAAATAATAATGACGAGCACTTCTTACTGTACCAATCCTTTTAGCATTAGCGTCTTTAAATAATGCCATCATTCTTGTTATTCCACCCTCAACAATCATTTCATAAACAATATATGCTTCTTGAAGACCAGATTGTAATGGCCTAGCAACTGCTATATTGTTAATCATAACTGCATAAGGTCTACTCTTTGAATTTTCATTGATTACCTTTAATTTTGGTTTTATGACTACTTCTTCCTTGCTACTAGAAGGATTATCTTTTTCTTTATCTTTTTCTTTACCACACCCTGTTACAAGTAAGGTTATAATTAATAATGTTATTATAAATATTTTTTTCATAAATTCTCCTTGTAATTATATTGTAACATATTTCTATTATTTTAGACTTATTTTTTTGTTTTTACTTCCTCTTTTTTATATCTAAATTCAATATTTTCTTTAAATAATTTATCTATCAACTCAAAATCTTCATAATATGAGAAAAATACATTTAAAGTTTCTAATACTCCTTCAATATTACCTGCTATTTCCGGTATTAAAGAAACTAAAGAGTTTTTAGCTTTTATTTCCTTGTTCAAATCACTATTATCTTTATAATCTTCAATTACATATCTTAATGTTTTAAACTTTTTTGCATCTTTTAAACTTGTAATAATATATTCATTATCACTTAAGTTTTTCTTGATTGCCTCTATTGCAATAAGGCTTATATCGATATTATTATTGATTAACGATTTAGGCACTAATCTATTATTAACTCTATTTAGTTCAATTAATATAAACTTAATTGTTTGATCAATCATTTCTGGAAATAATAAAAATGTTTTGTAAAATGAATATTCGGACATAGTATATGTAAAAAACTCATTACTTAATTCCATATAATTTGGTTCTTTTATTACTAGTGATGTATTTGTTTCTCTGCTATTTTGATAATTAATCAATGAATGATCCTCTATCTCTTTTTAATGAAACGTAGTCGCTTTTTAGTGGGAAAAGTAATTTATAAGCTTGATTATTTGTAACTGTTTCATAATCATTTGCTCCTACTACTTCGATATATGATAGTAATCTTAAGAGATTAAACTCATCTAATTCCAATTCTAATATTTCTTTTATATCATCAATTACTCTTTGATCACGTTCATCTAATTGCATTAATGTTGAACGAAGAAGTATTAATCTAGCGTCATTTTCAATATCATCTTTGTAAATCATTATGTCTTTTATTTCCTCATTATGCTTACTTTTTATTACATCATAATGATTCTGACTATAATTTAAATATCTGTTGCGAATAGCAACGTTTACATTTTTATTTTTGCTTAGTAATTCATCAGTTTTAATTTCTTCAATAAGATCGAATAATTCTTCATCAGAAGAATCTTCTATTCTTTTAATTGTCGTAGAAACATGACCTTCATATATATTTTGTATACCAAAATCTTTCATATATGTTTCATATTCTTGTTTTAACTGGTTGAATTCAGTTAAGTTTTTAGGATTTGCTTTATCCATAAAATAAATAAGTTTTAATTTAGTTAACTTATTCAAATATAGTTCATAACCCTCTCTGTTAAATACTTTTGATTTTTTAATATTATCAAGTAGAGCATTTAATTCTAATTCTATACTATTTAACTCTGGTTCTGTTAGGTCTGGTAGTATTTTTAATTCGATTTCTTTATTATCTGTTAAATCATAATTATATTCTATTTCAATAAGCAAGTTAAAGATATTTGAAATAGATTTATAATCATTTAAATTATTATATGCAACAGCCAGCTTAACTTCTCTTTTTAAATCTATTAATTCTGAATCAGTAGTCTCCAGTTGAAGAAAATCGTATGCTTGTCTTAATATTTGACTTTTAAAGTTCATAACTATTTCTTCTGGTATATTATACTCTTTATTTTTTTTAATCCTCTTAATCTCGTCTTTTTGCAAATAATATTCAGTATCCTGAATAATTTCCAATATTTTTGGATGATTACCTATCTCAGGTATTTGATTAAGAGTTTCTTGGTATTCTCTTAAGTCAGCAATCAATTCTTTATATGACTTTAGATTTTTAGATGAGTTTTCTTTTATTTTTTTCATCGAGTCTAAAGCTAATTCTATTCTCAGTTTTAGCAAATCATTTTTACCCTTTGTGTTCATATATGATGTATATTCATAATATAATTTATAGTACTCATCAAATATTTCTTTTTTTTCTTCTAATGTACTATTAGGCCATTTTGATTTTAAACCTTCTAAAGCTTCTTTTATTTTTTCGGCTAACTCGGGATTAATAATGTATATACTATTCATTTTTAATAAATCTAAAAATTCTTTTGCATCACTCAAAAAAATATCTGAGTTTATTTTATTATCATCAATGAAACTCTTATCATTTTCGTTTTTATTTAATTTTTTTTTCATTAAAATTTCTCATAATTCCTCTAAGCATTTATTCAACTATTTATAATAATCTTTCTTAATAATGTCAAAACTAAAATATCCTAATTTATTATTTATAGATAAATTAATTATATCATACCAGCAAATGATTCTATTAATTTAGAATATCATATGACAGGTTATTAACAATAAAAAAAGAGGTTTCCCTCTTAATCTACTAGTTCTAAACGAACTTGTAAAGCATCATCACCTATACGATTTTTTAGTTTAATAATTCTCGTATATCCACCATCTCTTGATTCATATTTTTTATTTAATTCATTAAATAGTTTTTCGACTGTTTTCTTATCATTATGAAGGAAGGCTAATGCTTTTCTTCTCGATACTAAATCATTTTTCTTACCATATGTAATCATTTTATCAACAAATTTACGAACTTCTTTTGCTCTTGCATCTGTTGTAATTACGTGACCATTATTGATTACAGTTTTAGTAAGACCTGCTAGTATGCTTCTTCTAATACGTGATTCTTTATTTAGTTTTCTATACATTCTCTTATCTCCTATTCTTTAAATGATAAACCCATTTCTAATACTTTATCGACAACTTCTTTTAATGATTTTTTACCTAGATTACGGATTTTAGTAACTTCAGATTCTCTTTTATTAATTAAATCTTGAACAGTATGTATATCTGCTCTTTTTAGACAGTTATATGCTCTTACTGAGAATTCAATTTCTTCAATTGGAGTTTCTAACGTTTTAGTAATTGTATCTTCTTTCTTTTCTGCCATTACACTTGAATTATGAACCATTTCATCTAAATCTGTAATAATATTTAAATGTTCAATTAATATTTTAGACGCTAAAGCCATTGATTCTTCTGGTAATAAATTACCCTTTGTATAAACATGCATTATCAATTTATCATAGCTTTCATCTTGACCAACTCGAGCATTTTCTACTTCGTAATTAACTCTTTCAATTGGTGAATATAAAGCATCAATTGGTATAACATTTACCGGAGCATCTACTAGTTCTTTTTGAACTTCTTCAGCATCAACATATCCACGTCCATTATTAACAGTCATTTCCATATTAATACTTCCGCCTTTAACTAAATTACAAATAACAAAGTCCGGGTTAATTATTTCGATATCTGCATCTTTATCTATATCTCCAGCTGTTACTGGTCCTTCTTTTTTAGCTGATAAACGAATTGTTTTTTGTTCTTTTGAATGGTTTTTAATTACTACACTTTTTAAATTAAGAACAATTGCTGTTACATCTTCAACTACACCTGTAATCTTTTGAAATTCATGTTGAACTCCATCTATTAATACTGATGTAATTGCACTTCCTGGTAAACTTGATAACATTACTCTTCTAAGTGCATTACCAATTGTTGTACCAAAACCTCTTTCAAGTGGTTCTAGTTCAAACTTTCCATAAAAATTATTTTCTTTATATTCAGCTATTTTATATTTTGGTTTTTCAAAATTTAACATCTTTTTCCTCCCCTTAATTTCTTGGTCTCTTTTGTGGTCTACATCCGTTGTGTGGT
>CAYTSC010000013.1:0-14208 GCA_964440475.1 uncultured Muribaculaceae bacterium | reverse complement strand
CTAGTAATACTAGTCCTAGTATTACTATGGTTACGATTAGTTCTATTAGTGTAAAACCTTTTTTATTATTCATTATACTCACCTATTTTAATTATAGCATATTTATTTAATTATACTCAATGCTTCTTCAAGTGTTTTACCAACAAAAGTAAAGCTCTCATCAATGGTATTTGTTTTTATTAATAATCGTTTATCTTTTATCTGATTTAAATCTAATTCAATATATAGTTCTTCTCCATCAGGAAATTCTTCTGTAGGCGATAAATACAATTTTAATTTATACTTATTTTTTTCTATTTCTTCAAATTCTGTAATTGTTCCTGGTGGGTTTGGTTCTGAATACCAAATTGCCACTAAAACATTTTTAGTACCATATTCTTCATAAAAATTTAAGAAATAGTCTTCTTCTCCATTCCAATAGCCTTCTATATCTGGCCAAATATCATCCAAAATAATTTTTTTTGAGATTTTATCTGTTGATATAATTGATGATTTACTACTAGGTTTTTCTTTATCTTGTTTTAATAATTTATATCCACCAATTAATGCCAGAATAAGGATAATAATGCCTAAAATAACTAATATTATATTTCTTTTCATTATATACACCTACTTTAATTAAAGTATAACAAAAAAAGAAGAAAATTATCAATATTTTCTTCTTTTATATAATACATGTTTGTACTGAATTCCATTATCTGAATTTTCACCAATTGTTTTTTGTTCCCAATCATCATATACAATTTCGGGAAAATATACATCAGCACTTAAATCTTCAGCGTCAATATGAGTTAAATACATTGAATTTGCATAAGGCATCATCTGTCTATATACTTGAGCCCCTCCTATTATAAATATGTCTTCATTTTCTTCATAACTATTTAAAAATTCTTCAATACTAGAATATACTTTTACTTCATCTGGAAAGTTCTTTCCCCTTGATAAAACAATGTGTTTTCTATTTGGTAATAATTTTGGTAAAGATTCAAATGTATTTCTTCCCATTAGTATTGGATGATTCATGGTTTTTTCTTTAAAAAATTTTAAATCATTAGGCAAATGCCAAATAAGATTGTTGTTTTTACCTAATTCATTATTTTTGCCGATCGCGGCAATTATAATGAACATTTAGACCATTACTTTCATTTTAATAGGTCCTCTATTTTGATAATCTATCAATTGAGTATCTTTTAAATCAGTTGATGTATCAAATTTGAAGAAATCTTTTATTTCTCTATTCAAGTACAATTTAGGTGCAGGTAAATCTCCCATTGTTTCGAATCTTCTAAGTTGCTCTTTAATTCCATCGATTTGATTTTCATAAATGTGAGCATCCTTGATTACCCAAAGCATTTTACCAGGTTTTAAATTAGTAACTTGCGCTAACATGTTAATAAATAATGCATACTGAGTAACGTTAAATGGTAGTCCTAAAGGTACATCACACGATCTTTGATTAACAACTGCATTTAATTTACCTTCTGTTACATCTAGGCTAGTTGACCAAACGCAACTAGGAAGAACAGCTTTATCTAAATATTCATCTTGCCATAAAGAAATAATATTTCTTCTATACCTAGGATCAGTTGGCCCTGTTTTTAAAATTTCAATTGCAGTTTCTGGTTGATTCATTTTTCTATTAATTTCCCCATAAGCAATAGCGATGGTATGAGCAAACTCTTCACCAAAAAACTTTTCGCTTTTTAATTTTGTTTTCTCTTTATCATCATAAACTCTGTAATAGCCATCCGGATCTACAGACCAAGCATTCCATAGTTTAATTCCTCTTTCATTTAACCATCTTACATCATTAGACTTTGCTAGATAAATCCACATCATTTCTAAAAAAGCTATTTCCCATTTTACTTCTTTAGTAGTTAAAATCGGAAATTCTTCCTCAAGATCAAAAAGCATTGTTTCAAATGGTAACTTAATCGTATCAACACCAGTTCTGTTTTCAATATGAGTTCCTTCTTCTAATATTTTCTTGCATAGTTTTAGATATTCAATATCAAATTTTGCCATACGCAAAACCTCCTTACTAATGTTTAGTATATCATGTTTTTATTTCCTTGTGAGTTTAACTTTAACAAAATAATCTTCTTCTAATATTTCTTTTTCTTCACCAGTATTATCTTCAATAGTCGCGAGTAATTCGTTTTCAATAATCGTTTTATATTCATTTAATAAATTATTTATGAACTCATTTTCTGTTTCAAAATATATATTAATTCGATCTTCAACATTAAATCCAATATCTTTTCTAAAAACTTGACAATTACGAATTATTTCTCTTAAAATTCCTTCTTTTTTTAATTCTTCTGTAATTGTTAAATCTAAGCCTATTTTTAAATTATCTTCTTCATATAAAGCAATATCGTCTAATTTTTTATAATTTAAACTAAATATTTTAGCTTCTAAAGATTGATTATAACCTGGAATTATTAAATCATGATTATCTTTATATAATTTAACTAATTTAGCCATATCTTTAGTTTCTGCTAATAAATCTTTTACTTTATTAACATCTCCCTTTAATACTTGACCAGCTTCTTTAAAGTCAAGTGTTAAGTATTCCTCTTTTAATGAAGAAAAATCTTTTAAATATTTAATGGTTTTAATGTTCAATTCGCTTTTAATTATATTTTCATATAATGATAGATCTGTTTTATTTAATAAATATAAATTATTTAACGGCTGTCTAACTTTTATATTATTTTCGTTTCTCAATTTTAGTGTAGCAGTTATAATATCTCTAACATAATCTGTATCAGAAAGTATTTTTTCTTCTATTTTATAATCACTGACCTTAGGATAACTACTTAAGAATAATGACTCTGGTAATGAAGAATCATATGCTTTAATAACTGTTTGATATAAAAACTCTGTCATAAATGGAATCATTGGTCCCATTATTTGTATAACTGATTTTAAAGCATAAAATAAAGAATAATAAGCAACTTTTTTATCTACTGAATCTTCTGATTTCCAAAATCTTCTTCTATTTATTCTTATATAAAAGTTTGATACATCATCAATGAATTTTTCAAAATCTTGACATACTAACGCTGGATTAAAATCATCCATATTATGAATTGATTTATCAATAAAATCATCAGTTGTTTTTATTAGCCATTTATCAGAAATGCTTAATTCTTCTAATTTAGGGTTATAATCTTTTAAATCTATTTTATCAATCGCGGCATATGTATTAAAGAATACTGCCATATTATAAAAAGATAATAATTTTCTTTTAGCTTCTTCACCTAAATTAAAACCAAAATACACATTATTAACTGGATTTGCTGATGCATACAAATACCTTGAAGCATCAACCCCAATTTTTTCTATTGCATCTTCAAAACTAATATTGAATCCTGTTTTAGAAAATTTTGATCCATCTTCAGCAAGAACCATTCCATGAGTACCAACCTTTTCATAAGGTGCAACTCCTTTGATTACTGTACTCATAAATAGCATTGAATAAAACCATAATCTTACTTGTTCATGTGCTTCGACAATGTATTCTGCTGGAAAGTATGAGTTAAAGTATTCCTTATCAGTAAAATATTTTAATGTTGAGAATGGCACGATTCCAGCATCTAACCAAACATCTCCCACTTGTTCTATCCTTTTAACATTTTCATTGCATTTAGGACACTTGATAATTACATTATCAATCCAAGGTCTGTGTAATTCTTTTAAATTATCTACCAATTTTGGATCAATACTTAACTCTCTTAATTCTTCTTTTGAACCTATAACAGTCAAATGACCACATGAACAATTATAAAATGGTAGTGGCAAACCATAATATCTTTTTCTTGATATGTTCCAATCAGACATATTATTTAACCAATCTTCCATTCTTTTACCTTGATATTCTGGATACCATTTAACTGATCTGGCGTTTTCTATTAATTTAGGTCTTAAATCATCTACAGAAATTGCATATTCTTCACCTAATCTAAATAGTATGTCTTCTTTACATCTCCAACAAAATGGATAGCTATGTGTTATTTTATGTGTAAAAAATAATTTATCCTGATCACTTAATTTTTCAAAAACTAATTCATTGACTTCTTTAGCGCTTTTATTACTGAAAAAATCAAAATTATCATAAAACATCCCCATTTCATTGATTGGAGTTATTATATCTAATCCTAATTTTTCTCCTAAATCAAAGTCTTCTGCACCACATCCAGGCGCTATATGAACAATGCCCGAACCCTCTTCAGCTGAAACCATATCCCATAAAACTATTTTATGTTCGACATTTTTTTGTAATTCTAAATATGGAAACATAGTTTCATATAATAAACCATCTAATTCTTTTCCTTTAAATTTTTCTAATATTTCTCCATCTTCATTTTTAAATCTCTTATAGTAAACATCTAAACACATTATTATTGGTTTATTTTCTTTTTTAAATTTTATTTTTGCATATTCTAAATCCGGATGAACCGCTAAGGCAATGTTCGATGATAATGTCCAAGGAGTCGTTGTCCATACCAATATATTGGAATCGTTATCCTTAAGTGGTAATTTAACGAATACTGCATCATGTTCAACATCTTTATATGAACCACTCATTTCATGTTCTGATAACGAAGTTCCACACCTAGGGCACCATGGCATTGGTCTTTTAACCTTTTTAATCCAATCATGATCATCACACTTTTTTAAAAAATGCCAAATGCTTGTAATATTTTCATCTGTATATGTATAGTATGAATTATCCCAATCCATCCATTGACCAAGTAATTTAGATTGTTCTGTTATTTGACTTGCAAATGATTTTACTCTTTCAACACATGTATCAGTAAATTTATCTAAACCATAATCTTCAATATCTTTTTTCGTTTTAAAGCCTAATTCTTTTTCTACTTCAACCTCAACCCATAAACCTTGAGCATCAAATCCATTCCTAAAATGAGAGGTATAACCATTCATTAGTTTATATCTCATAAATGTATCTTTAAGAGTTCTTCCCCATACGTGGTGAACTTTCATAGTATTATTCGCAGTTATTGGTCCATCAATAAAACGATATTTTTTACCATCTTTGTTTTTTTCTTTGACTTTATTAAAAACATCATTTTCATCCCAATATTTTAGAATCGCTTTCTCTGATTTAATAAAATCATAATTATTTGTAAATTTCATATATTTCCCTCCAATAAAAAAGTCCTTAAATAATTAAGGACGAAATAACTCCGCGGTACCACCTTAGTTCACAAATTGTGCACTTATACTTTATATCGGAAGTTAACCGTTTTTACATCCAAAGTGATCCAAAATAAGTCTATTTACTTGTTCACACCAACCACAAGTTCTCTTTAAAATATGTTCTTATTTCCGTCTTTTTCATTTGTATCTAGACTTGATTATATAAATATTAATCTTTTTTGTCAAACTACTTTTTAGTTGTTTTGTTTTTTGTAGTCGTTTTTTTCTTTGGTGTTGCCTTTTTCTTTGCCGCAGCTTTCTTTTTTGCTTCTTCTTTTTTCTTTTCAGCATCTAGTAGTTTTTTGTGTTCTAACATCTTATAAAAAACCAAACCAACGAATAATATTATTGCTATTCCTGCTAAAATAGCTCTTAAAATAATATCATTTAACGCTTCAAACATAATACACTCTCCTACTCTAAGATAATCTTACCATATTTAATGAATATGTAAATACTTATTTATTACTTAGATATTCGCTTATCAACTCATTATCATAACCAAGACTATACATTTTACCTCTAAAATAATAACTAAGTTGTGGCTCTGAGTATTTTTTCTTATATTTTTCATAATGCTTATCGGCATTTTTCTTGAAAGTTTTCTTATCATCTATTTGAATTTTTTCAATTAGTTCTTGAAATGATTCTTTTTTATATCCTAAATTATTTAAATCTTGATATATTTTGTTTTTTAATTCTCTATTACTATTTTTGGAATCTAACTTTATTTTTTTTGCAATTAGTTTTCCAATTTTTTCTAACCAATATTCATGATCAAAGTCTAAATATTTTAATATTTCATCTTCATCAAAACCGAGTTTAATTAAGTTATTTAATATTTTATATGGTCCATTATTAGATAAATACATTTGATCGTGTATGTAGCTAGTTATATATATTTTATTATTTATATAACCATTATCTTCTAATTTATTAATTACATCATCGATTAATTTATTATTAAATTCTTTTTTCTTTAAGTATGTTTCTATCTCTTTTTTAGTTCTCAATTTAGTATTTAAATACTTTATAGCCTGGTAGTATGCACTATAGTCGGTATTATCATCTAAAATAGTTTCTAATTCTTTAGAATTTATTTCTTTTTTAGCAAGTAAATTATATCTTAATATTATTTCATCATATATTTTGTATTTATCTTCATCAATAGCAATTTCATATAGATTGTTTTTAAGTTTTTTATATTTATTTATTTTCATTTTTATCCTTATTTAAATATTTATGACATAATTCATCTAATTCTTTAAATAGTTTTTTTACATCTTTAATGTCTTCTAATCTAGCTCCAGAAGCAAGTTTATGGCCTCCTCCATTATATTTAGATGCTATTTCATTAACTATTGGGCCTCTTGAACGAATATTTATTTTATATACTTTTCCTTTTGTATCATATGAAGCAAATGCCCAAACAATTAATTCTTTAATATAATTAAAATCATTAACCATATTACTAGCAGATGATGAGTCAACACCCATTTCTTTAATTGTTTTTTCTTCGAGTATTATTGAACCAAAATTATTATCACTTACCTCTAAATTATTGGCAATGTATCCTTGAAATTTAACTTCTGCAAAAGGTCTTTCATATAATTTAGAATATAAATATTCTTTATCAAAATCATAATATTTCATTAATTTAGAAACAGTTCTAAATGTTTTATAGTTAGTGTATCCAAGTAGGAATCGATCGCTATCCGCGACAATTCCAACAAATAAACAACCAGCTATTTCATTAGTCATTTTCAATCTTGAATTAATTATTATATCTGCGACTAACTGAGCAGCAGATGATGATGTTTCATCGACATATGTAACTGCTGCCATATCAAATAAGTCTTCCTTTGGATGATGATCTATTAATACTATTTTTTCATATTTTGAAATATCAACAGAATCCAATCTTTCAATATTTGGATTATCGACAACTATTAATAAAGCATTAGTTAATTCATTTTCATTAACTTTATCTAAATTGCCTAGAAATCTAAATCTAGAAACATGCGTTCCAACTGCATAGACTTTCTTTTTAGGATAAGTTAACTTAATTGAATCTCTTAAACCAATTTGAGAAGCAACTGCATCTGGATCTGGTCCTATATGTCTAGCTATGACTATTTCATCATACTTACTAATCAATTTTAATATTTTATTTTTCATAATACCTCTTTTATCTTGTTACTATTTCATATGTATCTTGGGCTATCATTAACTCCTCATTAGTTGGTACTATATAAACCATTATTTTAGAATCATCGCTTGATATTTTAGCTATTTTGCCACGTGTTTTATTAGCTTCTTCATCTAATTTGATTCCTAATGATTTTAAATTTTCTGCAACCATTTTTCTTGTTAAAGAACTATTTTCTCCAATGCCCGCTGTAAAACAAATTACATCAGCGCCATTTAATAGATTATTATACATAGCTATATAATTAGCTATTTTTTTACAAAATATATTTTGAGCTAAAATACATCTTTCGTCTCCTTTTAAGTAACCTTCTTCAATATCTCTTGAATCATTACTAAAACCACTTAAAGATAATAAACCACTTTTTTTGTTTAAATCATTCATTACATCATCAATTGTTTTATTTTCTTTTTTCATTATATATGGAATAATACTAGAGTCAATATCACCTGATCTAGTTCCCATTACAACTCCTGCTAAAGGAGTGAATCCCATTGAAGTGTCAATTACTTTACCAGAATCTATAGCAGTTATACTCGAACCATTACCTACATGACAAGTAATGACTTTTAAATTTTCTTGTTTTAAATTTTCTTTAATTACTAAGTCAATATATCTATGTGATGTTCCATGAGCGCCATATTTTCTAACTCCATATTTTTCATACCATTCATATGGTCCTGCATATAGAAATTCTTCAATATCCATGCTTTGATGGAATGCTGTATCAAATACTACAACCATTTCTACATCTTTAAATTTTTCTTGACACGCTCTTATTCCTATTAAATGAGCTGGATTATGTAAAGGTGCGTATTCAATCAAATTAACAAAATCATTCATAAATTTATTGTCGATTAAAACACTTTTTGTATAATGTTCTCCTCCACTTACAATTCTATGACCTATTCCTTTTATATCAGAATAATTTTCTATGACTTTGTTGGCTATTAATTCATCGATTAAAAAACTTATTGCTTCACTATGAGTAGGTAAATCTACTTCTTTTTTTGTTTTTTCACCATTTAATTTAATACTATAAAATGAATTAGGTATTCCTATTCTTTCAAATGTTCCTGAAATTAACTCTTTCCCTTCTGGCATATCAAATAAAGTAAATTTTAATGATGAACTGCCTGCATTTACTGATAATATTTTCACTCTTACTCACCTCTTATTAAATTATAACATATCTTTAAATTGATTTTTAGTAACTTTAATCAATGTAGATTCTTTTAAACACTTATTAATTAATTCTTCATAAGGAATTAATTTTTCATATTCTAAACACTTATCTAAATCCGGATTAATAACTGGATGTTCTGGAACAAATATTGTACAACAATCCTCATAAGGAAGAATACTTGTTTCATAAGTATTAATCTTCTTGGCTATATCGATTATTTCTGATTTATCAAATGTTGCAAGTGGACGAATAATTGGAAGTGTTACAACTGATTCAATAACTTTCATACTAGTTAATGTTTGAGAAGCAACTTGACCGATTGATTCTCCATTGATAATTATTTGACATTTGTTTCTTAAAGCAATCATGAAGCTTATTCGATACATCATCCGTCTTAAAATAGTTATTAAATATTCATGAGGAATATTTTTATAAATACTTTCTTGAATATCCGTTAAGTTAATAACGTGTAATTTAATTTCATTACCATATTCAACTAATGTATCCCTTAATTTAATTACTTTATTTTTAGCATTTTCACTTGTATGAGGTGGAGACTCAAAATAAACTGCTTCTAAACTAACTCCTCTTTTTAATGCTAAATATCCAGCAACAGGCGAATCAATCCCTCCACTAAGCATTAATAATCCTTTGCCAGAAACACCTACTGGTAACCCCTTAATTCCCATCATTTCTTCAAAATAGATATAAGCATGATGATGTCTTATTTCAATATTTATTAATAGTTTAGGATTATGAACATCAACTTTAATATCTTTTATATTTTTTAAAATATGAGCCCCAAGTGTCTTACTTATTTCCATACTAGTCATTGGATAATCTTTATTACTTCTTTGAGTTTCTACCTTAAATGTTTTAAATTCAATATCTTTTATTAAATTTAAAACATTATCTTTGATACTATCTAATTCATTATCTTCTAATTCATAACCAATAACTATTTTTTGAATACCAAATATATTTTTAACTATACCTACTATTTCATCATAATTATCTTTATTAGGAATAATAAACATTCTCGCTTTATCACTAATAATCTCTACATTAAAATCTCTTAGTCTTTGGATTATATTGTTTTTTAATGTTTTTATAAAATAATTGATATTGCCTTTTTTTGTACTCAGTTCAGCATATTTAATAATAATTAACTTTTTCATTATTTATCTAGCTCCATTAACTTTTTATAAATATTGTCAAAATGATATAAAAATGTATTTACTTCATCATTAGTAGTTAAGTAAGAAATGCTTATTCTTAGTGTAGTTAATGCTCTATTTTTATCATTGGTAATTGCATAAACAGCATTGCTTATCTTCCCTTTAGAACATGCTGTATTAGAAGAAATATATACCTCTTCTTCTGCTAAAGCATGAATAAATGTTTCAGGTTTTATTTTTTGTAAACTTATATTTAAGATATGAGGAATTGAGTACTTTGTTTTATTAAATACTAAGTCTTCATATTTTAATAAAACATTACAAATTTTATCGTTATGTTTTTGTACTATTTTTTCTTTTTTATTTATATCTTCTAAAATTATTCTTAAAGATTTAGACAAAGCCACTATTAAGGGAGTTGCTGGAGTACCACCAACTATTTCCGTATTAGAGCCTACTATATATGGTTCTAATTTAACTTTATTATTTTTATATAAAACACCTATTCCTAATGGACCATAAAATTTATGTGCTGTAAAAGAAGCGAGATCTAAGTCATTTAAATTAATCGGAACCTTGCCAATACCTTGTGTAACATCAGAATGAAATAAAGTATTAGGATTAGCTTTTTTAATAACTTGTCTAATTACTTTTAATGGTTGACGAACACCTATTTCACTATTAACTCCACAGATACTGACTAAAACTGTTTCTTTCGTAATTAGTTTTTTTAAATCATCAAAATCAATTATGCCTTCTTTATCATTTTTGACATAATCTACTTTGTATCCTAATGATACTAATTTATCAACTATATTATATAAAGACGGATGCTCTAGTTTAGATAAGATAATATGTTTACCCAATTTAGGATTACTTAAACAAGTATCTATTAAAGCAATATTATTAGCTTCTGTTGCAGATGCTGTATAGATTATTTCAGATTCTTTTACATTTAAAAGATCAGCCACTTGTTTAGTAGCTTCATTTAATAATTCGTTTACTTTAGTACCAAACTTATGTAATGAGTTTGGATTAGCATAGTATTCTCCACATACTTTATTATATGAATCTAATACTTCTGAATTTATCTTTGTTGTTGCCGAATAATCTAAATAAATCATCTGTTAATCACCAAAACCATTATATAACAAAGTTACTCTTAAATAAAGTGATTAAAACAAATTAATTAAAATTAAAAAAGAAGTATTTCTACCTCTTAGTTAGTGTGTCCATATACTCTGTATTTGCATTATGAAGAGTTAACATTCTTTCGTTTTTATTTAGCTTATGTCCTAAACTTACTTTTTTTAACGTTTCATAAATTGCTGGAATATAGCAGATCAATCCTAATGGTTTAGCATTGAAGAATTTTTCTAAAGCAAAACCAAGAACTGCTGTACCTACTGCACGATAATAACTTAAGTTATTATATACTTCACGATTTCTATCCACTATATTTTCTAGTTTAATTGATAATTCTTCATCTCCATATAAAGCTTGTAAATCATTATATTTAAAATGCTCTTTCTTTGTATATTTCATAAAACCTCCTATTATTTTATTACATCTTTTGTCATTAATAATATAACTCTTGACAATAAATTTTGATCTTCTAATTCAGAAAGCTCATCTAATCCACTTTCATAAACTATTTTATATTTTGTCACTTCATCTATATCGATTATTAAGTAATAAGTAACTCCTTTATACTTTTTCAGATTAGTTACAATATATTTTCTTTCATCACTCAATGTTATTATATCATTTATTCCCATTATTTATTATAAGATTCTAAAAGTTTTTTATGAATCCCTGGCTCCATAATATTTATAGCGCTGATAGCATTTTCTAAAGCTCCTCTAAAATTTCCTTTTAAGAAGAAATTTTCTGCTTTATTTAAACCCATCTCTATTTCCTTATTAGTGCTTCTATATCTATTTCCATACACTATCGCCGCTTCTGCCATATAGGCTGTTTTCGCAGCTTCTTTTGTTGTTACAAATAATTTTAATACTAAATCTCTAGCAGTATCTACTCTTGTATTTAATATATTCATTGAAATTGGTTTTTTCTCTAATTCTTTCACAACTTCAGCTATTGCTTCTTCTGTTTCAGTTAATTCCACATAATAATTTCTTGGAATACTAGGCAATTTATAAATACTTATTCTTCTTTTAGCTTGACGATATATTTCTTTAATATCATCTAATTGTTCATTAGCTCTTAATTCATCTTCTTTTAGACTACCGATTGTTCTTAAAGTATAATCTAGACGATCTTCTGTTTTAATTAAACGAATATTCAACATTTCCATTTCTTTACACAATCTTGAATAAGCAAATGAACGATTTCTAAAACTTTCGATAACCATATCATAGTCGCTTTTAATTCCATTTATTTCTTCATCAAGAATATCGATAACTTTTACTTCTTCATCGGTTAAATCATAGCTATATTTTAAATCTTCAATGTTTTTTTGTAAATTAACTATTATCTTTGAAGACTTAGATTTTCTTACTCCTATTATTCTTGATAAATCATCAAAACTTTTCTTTGCTAATTTTTCGTTTTCAAAATCATTATATAAACTATCAAAATATTCAATCATTGTTTTTAAATCAAATGTCGAATTTTCTAAGTTAAGTACTTTTAAACGATCGAAAATATCTGCTATTTTCTTTTCTGCTTCTAAAACATTATATTCGAAATTTAAATAGTCTAAGTTAAAATCAGTCTTAGTCATCCTATTATAGATCACTTTAATATCATCTATTTTCTTAGGAATAATCGTTTTACCCATAACGATAATACTAGGAGCTTCTTCTATAACTATTTTCAAATTGCCAATTGTATCATCTAATGCTTTTACTATTTTACCAACTTCATTAATACTATTATTCTCCATTGCTATTTCAAATGCACTGAAAAGTTTATCGATGTTTTCAAATTGCAATTCAATTGGATTAGTTACCGTTTCATAAACATTTTTGCTTTGATTAAACTTAGTAAATACTTCTCTATAAACTCCTTTTAATCTAGTAACTATTTCCCTATTTTTTTCTTCACTTAAAGATACTTCTTTTATTTCATCAAGTAAAAAAGCCGATCTTTTTTTAATATAATAAATCTCTAATTCAATTTTAGCTAATTTACGTTCTAATTCATTATATTTTTTTTCTTCAAATAAATCATCTAGTTCAATTAATTCATCAGTGATTTTGGGTATTTCTACTTCTTTTATTTCTAAAAAGCGCTTGTTAAATTGTTCATGTATTTCTTTTAAATCATCATTAGTAATTAGTTTTTCTACTTTATTTAACTCTGTTAATATTGAAGCCGACACTATTAAGTTTTTTTCTCTTTCCAAGTGAGTTAATATTGAGTGATATTTTTTCTTTTTATGACGATTAAGTAAATAGATGACCACAATAACAATCCCAATCGTAAAGATCAAGTAAGTAACGCCTAATAATGTATATAAACCATCACCCATCTTAAATACACCTCTTATTATATTAATAATAGCATAATATCAAATGAAATTAAATATACTTTACAATATAATTCGCCTTTAAATATTAATTATGTTATATTTGACTTTGGCTTGAAAGGAGGAATTAAAGATGATAAATAAAAAAGAACTTAATATTTCTGATATTATAGATAGTTTTATCTCAAGAGGATATAATAGTGAAACTCTTAATATAGCTCTTTATAGAGCATTAGAAGATACTAATTATTCTAATGATAAAAGCAAGGAAGAATTCGATAGTTTTATAATTGAATTATTAGTATCTTATTCAGAAATTGAAAAAGCTAAAGTATGTCCTAAATTATTATTATCAAGAAAGATTAGTGAGTAATTATTTAAAAACGTTATAATTCAAATTAAATGCAAGATATAAAAGTTGCCTTTACTTTGAAAAATAACAAAAAACATTGAAAAAAGAAGAAAATCATGTATAATTGATATTGCGAATGAAAAAGGCAGAGTTATTAATGAATTGTAAAGTGTTTATTACGAATAGTTTGATAAGTAAGTAAGGTCTGCCCTTAGTGAACATCCCAAAATAGACACCCTATAAGTAGTTATAACAAACCTCATTTATTCAAAGAAATGGAGGTAAGAAAATGGCAAGATATACTGGTCCAGCTTATAAGAAAGCTCGTCGTTTAGGTTTTTCAATCCTTGAAACTGGAAAAGAATTAGCAAGAAAACCTTTTGTTCCTGGAATGCATGGTAATAAAAGACAAAGAAAAGCTAGTGAATATGGTCTTCAATTAAATGAAAAACAAAAATTAAGATTTTTGTATGGTTTGAATGAAAGACAATTTAGAAAAACTTATGAAGATGCAGCTAAGATGAAAGGTATTACCGGAGATAATTTCTTCAAATTATTAGA
>CAYTSC010000012.1:0-14473 GCA_964440475.1 uncultured Muribaculaceae bacterium | reverse complement strand
TCCTCTTTGCATTGGTAGAATTTTTTCAAGTGCTTTTTCCCTATCTTCTACTTTATCAGCAACAATCATTTGACGAACAGCAAATATTCTCGATTCTTCAAAGAACATGTGTTCTGTACGACATAAACCAATTCCTTCTGCACCAAATTGTTTAGCTTGAGTAGCATCTTTTGGCGTATCGGCATTCGTTCTAACACCTAAAGTACGTACTTCATCAGCCCAACCCATAACCTTGCCAAAGTTATCGCTTATTTCAGCTTCAACAGTAGCTACTTTTTCACCATATACTAATCCTGTAGTACCATTTAAACTAATCCAGTCGCCTTCTTTAAATTCTTGTCCATCTTTTGTTATCAATAATTTTTTTACATCATCTATTTTTAAATCATCACTTCCAGATACACAGCATTTACCCATACCACGCGCGACTACTGCTGCATGCGAAGTCATTCCTCCACGTAGAGTTAAAATACCTTTTGCAGAGTCCATACCTTCAATATCTTCTGGTGATGTTTCAAGCCTTACTAAGATTACTTGTTCTCCTTTTTTATTAGCTTCAACTGCATCATCTGCTGTAAAATATATTTGTCCTGTTGCAGCGCCTGGTGAAGCAGCTAGTCCTGAACCTATTTGTTTTGCTTCTTTTAAATCTTGCTCATCGAACATTGGATGTAATAAAGCATCTAATGACTTTGGATCAATACTCATAATAGCTTCTTCTTTTGTTATCAATCCTTCATTAACTAAATCAACTGCAATTTTTAAAGCAGCGTGTGCAGTTCTTTTTCCATTTCTTGTTTGTAAGATAAATAGTTTCCCTCTTTCGATTGTAAACTCTAAATCTTGCATATCTTTATAATGGTTTTCTAATATATCACAAATTCTTTGGAATTCTTCATATACCTCTGGCATTTTATCTTTTAAAGTTAATATATCTTCAGGAGTACGAATACCAGCAACTACGTCTTCACCTTGAGCATTAATTAAGTATTCACCATATAATTCATCTTCACCTGTTGCAGGGTTTCTTGTAAATGCAACACCTGTACCACAATCATCACCACGATTACCATAAACCATTTCTTGAACGTTTACAGCAGTTCCCCAACTACTTGGAATATCGTTCATTCTACGATAAACAATTGCTCTTTCATTATTCCAACTTTTAAATACAGCTTCTATTGCTGACATTAATTGTTCTAATGGATCTTGTGGGAATTGTTCTTTTGATAATTCCTCATAATTTTCTTTAAAATGAACAACTATTTCTTCCATTTGTTCAGCAGTAATATCCGTATCTAAATGGATATCTCTTTGTTCTTTATACTCATCAAAATAATGTTCAAATGAAGTTTTTGGATAGTTTTTTACTACATCGCTAAACATTTGAATAAATCTTCTGTATGAGTCATATGCAAATCTTGGATTATTAGTTGCTTCTGCAAATCCTTTTACTACCTCATCATTTAAACCTAAATTTAAAACTGTATCCATCATCCCTGGCATACTTGCTCTTGAACCAGAACGAACAGATAATAGTAATGGATTATGTGGATCTCCTAATTTTTTACCAGTTACTTTTTCTAATTCTTCTAATTGAGTTAAAATTTCTTGTTTTACATCTTCAGTAATAATTTTACCATCATCATAATATTTATTACATGCTTCTGTTGTTACTGTAAAACCCATTGGTACTGGTAGACCAATTTTAATCATTTCCGCTAAATTAGCTCCTTTTCCCCCTAATAATTCTCTCATGTTTCTATCGCCTTCGCTAAATAGATATACATATTTTTTCATATTCACTTTCCTTTCTCACAACATTTTAATTATAACAAATTTTTTATATTAATTAAATCTATTATCCAAACACATGTAAAGTATTCACTCTTTTGTCAATGATAATTTTTTAATTTCTAAATAAACTGAATGATTATCACAATCGTGGCTATATGCATTTTCATAGTAACATTCTCCGCATAAGGAAACATATTGTACTTCTTTAGGTTTATTATCTATAACTACTTCATCACCTTCAATAACAAACTTGCCATCTACTTTTCTTGCATTAAACCTAGCAACTTTTATTCCACATTCTTCACACCTTCTTGTTAGCTCGTTTTTCTCATCAGCCTTACTTAGTAAAACACGGCTTCCCGGAAAAAACACCCCTTTAAAATTAGTAAATAGAGAATAACAAATTATTTGTAAATCTTTTTCTTTTCTTTTTCCGTCTTCTTCATACTTTATTTTCATTTTAGATAATAACCATAGCTCATGAGCTTGTTGTTCTGTAAGAAACTGAGCTTCATCCACCACTATAAAATCATATTTTAAAATATTTTTATTTTGTTCGAAACAATTTTCAATAATTGTTTTGTCTGCTGCGACTAAAACATCAACTGGTCGATAAAATTTACCGCCAAACCTCGAGTGAATATTATTATCGCCTTTTGTATCAACAAGAGGTTTTATTAATAATACCTTCTTCTTACTATGCTCTAGATTATAAACTTCTTGCATTAAATTAGCTGTTTTTGATGAACCCATAACACCAAAATTTAAAATTAAATTTCCCATAAACTCCCTACTTTCTTGCTCTTGGATGTGTTTTTAAATATACACTTTTTAATTTATCATTACTTAAGTGTGTGTAAATACTCGTTGTTGATAAACTGGCATGTCCTAGTAAATCTTGAACAACTTTTATACTAGCGCCTTCATTTAGCATCATTGTTGCGAATGAATGTCTAAATGTATGCGGTGAAACGTTTTTTTCAATTGCTGTATTATTCAATAATCGATCGATAATATCATATATACCCCTTCTTGTTAATTTATCACCTAGGTGATTGACAAATAAATATTCATGATCTTTTCCTTGTAATAAATTATTTCTAATATTTGGTACATATTCATTTAAATTTTTTAAAGCATATCCTCCAAAATATACTATTCTTTCTTTATTGCCTTTACCGAGTATTTTAATACTATGATTGTGTTCATCAACATCATTTAATTTAATATTGATTAACTCTGATACTCTAGTACCTGTTGCGAGTAATAATTCAATAATAGTTTTATTTCTAATTCCTAAATCATCATCACTACAAGCTAATAATATGTCTTCAAATTCACTATATTGTAAATAATTAGGCAATTTTTTTTCTTTTTTGATACCTGATATTAATTTAAATGGATTTGTACTTATTTCTTTTTTTCTAACTAAAAAATCATAATATCCTCTTAATGTACTTAAGTTTCTCGATATACTACTAGGTTTTAAGTTTAAATCATTTAAAATTTCCATATACTGAGTAACTATTGGATAAGTAATACTTTTGTAATTTATTTCATTGTCATTAAGAAAATTAGAATATTTAATTAAATCTAATTCATAATTTTTAATCGTTTCTTCTGAATAATGTCTTTGATATTTTAAATAATCTAAATAATCTTCTGTTTTTATATAACTCACCCACCTTAAATTAATTGTAAATGATTACATAAAAAAAATCAATTTTTTACATAAAAAAAGATGCCTAAGCATCTTACATTAAATCAATAAAATTTAATTGTTTTGTATAACCAAGATCTTTACTTTTTTCTTGAATTTCTTGAACTCTTTTTTCAAATTGTTCTTTATGAGCAAGATCATCTAATTGTTTATTACCACGCAAATGTCTAGATATAGTCATTCCTAACCTTCTAGTACCAGGATAATTTTTATTATAACCTTTATATGTTACTTCTTTATGAATAAAATCTTGCATAGCATTATTTGGTATATTTATTTCGCGATAAGAGTCTTTTCGTATTAATCTTGCATATTCTCTTAAAGCCCACATGTTTTCTTTAGCATGATTTTGACTAATATAACGATCAACTATTGCTTGAATTAATTTATGATCCTCTTTACCAACGGCATCATATAATATTCTTCTAATCATTGCTTCATCCAAAAATGCTTTATCAGCTGAATAAGCAATTCCTTCTTTTAATTCAACTTTTTTATATTTTTGACTATTAGGTTTTTTTTCTATTTGAATTATATGTAAAGGAAAAGTTTCTAATTCATATATTTTTCTAAAACCTGCTACATAGTAGACTAATCTAGCTATATCATCAGTGTCTAAACCACGTTCTTTTATATAATCAATTATTACATTAACATCTGACATATTAGCATTAGAACTAGATAACTCTGATATTATAAAGCGAACGAATATATCATTTAACTTTTCTTCACGATCATGTCCATTATAAAAATCAAATGCTATTTTTAGTTCATTTTTCAAATAGTTATTAACACCTATTCTATCAGCTACATTATTTAAATCCGATCTTAAAGTAATAGTATTTTGAATATCGCTTTCTCTTACAGCTTTATTTAGTAAGCTATTAGCTATATTCCATAGCTCATCTCTTTTATTAGCAATCTTTAATCCTATTTCATCTCCATGAGAAACTAAAAAACTTTTTAATTGTTCTTCATTTTGAAATAAATCTGTTGTAAATTTATCAATATCTTTAAGTGAATATTTATCAAGGCTACTATGTTGATAAACTGGAATTTGTTTCCAATCTATTTCAGTATAGTTACCATTATTAGTTTTATATACTAAACTATATTTCGCCATATAACCAACTCCCCTGGTGGTGTATAATAGCAAAAACAGCGCTTTTTGTCAAATAAAAACTGATATTAAATATCAGTTTTATCTGTTTCAAACATTTCTAATAATGCTTCTTCAACAAAAGCAATCATTTCTGGATCATCAATCTCTTCTAAAGATATTTCATCTTCTTTTTCAATAATTAAAGATGAGTAGATATTATCATCTTCCAAACCTTGAATATTATAGATTAAAATTTCTTGTTCAGTGGCTGGATATGTAATAATATCAATGATATCAAGCTCTACTTCTCGGCCTTCTAAATTAACTTTTACTTTGTTTTCGTTCATTTTCTTTTAATGCCTCTTCTTTCTTTTTTTCTTCTAATTGTTTTTTTTCAAAATTATTGAATCCTTGTAATATTACTTTTTTATCTTTTTGTAACATTTCAATTAACTTCTTTTTATTAGCAGCACTGTAATTACTCATATTCAATTTTTTTGCAATTGTTTTTAATTCATAAACATTCATATTAGATAATGCCTCATCATTTTTAATTTTTTCTTTAGTTCTTAACATAAAACCATTTAGAGAAATATCTACATCGCTTTGAATTAATTTATCAATAAGTTGTTCTTTAGTTAATTGTCCTATTTGGATATTCGATTCTTTAGCAATTGTTTTTAATTCAAATACAGTTAATTTATCAAAATTTTTCTTATCTTTAATCTGAATTTCTTTAGGTTTTATAGGTGGGTTTGATGAATTAGACAAAGGATTATCTTTTTGTTGTGATACTGGTTTGAAATTCCCTTGTAACATATCTGTTTTATTATTTTTAATTAAACTTTCCAAAAATGAAACCGGAGTACTATTAAATTGAAATAATTTTGTCATTATATATGGATTAAACTTTACTTTTATCGCTTTTTTAATAGCTTGATAAACTTTACTAGTTTCTTGATACGTTTTATTAATTGAAGCGGCTAAATCATATCCTTTTGATTCTAATATTTTAATTCTTTCTTCTTGCATTTGCTGATATTTTTTTGATTTTCTATCATAAAGAACAGCACTTTTAATAGTCTTATCTAATTTTTTAGCATTTTTCTGAGCTTGATACCTGATTCTTTGGCGATATTTAATGCTTTGAACCATTTTTAGTTCAACAGATCTTCTTTGATTTGCTTGTATTTTCCCAGCTTTTTTTTGTAATGCTTGTAGTCGTGCATGCAAATGACCGACCTTAACTCCTGATGCAGATAACTCTTTTATTTCTAAAAGTATCTGATTAGATTTTGATTCAATTCTACTCATTCGATAATCTCTTACTTTTAGAGCTGTTTTAAATATTGGTTTTTGATTTAAAACTGTACGATCGTATAAATATGCATCAGGGTTTTTAGACTTTACATTTGCAATTGCTGAATTATAAAATCTAATTTGTTTTTGATATAAATCAATTCTTTTTTCTAATGCTGCTTTTGTTCCCTTTGTAATATTGGGATTCGATAACATTTTAGTTGTATCATCAATTAATTTAGTAAAATAACCTTTTTCTTTTGCATATTTATTTATCATTAACTCTTGAATATTTTCAGCACTTGCACTTTTTACATATTCTCTTTTTAATTCGGGTTTTACTTCTCGTCTTTCAACAACCGGTTGTTTGACTACTTTTTCTATCGGATTATATTTTAACATTAAATATGTATCAATAATACTTTTTATTTTTACATTTAATTCTTTATTTTTTATTAACTCTTCATTTTTTTTCACAATAAAATCCAGGTCTTTTGTTTCCAATTTAGACTCGATTAAATTTATAAGAGCTGAAGCAGATAGTGAATTAGTTTTCTCTATTTCTTTTAATATTTCAACAAAAATAATATAAGGCTTGATAATTGATTCTTGATGAATTTTTTTTAATTTTTCTATTTCTTGTTCTAATTCACTAGAACTCTTAAGAGGTTTCATATTATTCACCTAATATTTCTTCCAATAATGAAACTACATGTTTATACTCTTTTTCATCAGAAATAGTATCTAATGAATAAGTTTCTTCTGTTTCATTTAATATCGAAACAAACACTTCTTCATTATTAAGCTCAACAATACTATATATTATGTATTCTTTTTGGTATTCAGAAGATTCAACAATATCTAAAACATCAATTTCAACTTGTCTTCCGTTTAATGAGACATTTAATTTAGTATTCATTTCTTCCATATAATCACCCTTTTCAATTATATATTAACATATACACCAAGTCAGTGTAAATGTTCTGTAATGTATTTACAACCATTTGTCTTCTTGAATTTTCTTAATAGTATTATAAATATCATACCAAGAATAAACGCGATATATACTTTTCCCTTCTATATAACGATTATACGAGGCATCATAACATAATGTTGGAATATGCGAAGAAATCATAGTAACATTACGAGGTTTGTCTTCCACCATTATATCAATATTCATATTTTGACAATAAATTAATTTATCCTCTTCTGAAAAAACTAATTCATCATAATAAATATCGTTTATTTTTAACCATTTCTTTACTAATTCTTTCATTTCTTCTTTAGGTAATGTATTTTCCTCTGTTCCACCACGAGCAGTCATTATTATTATTTCATTACCTTCTTCTTTTAGTTTCTTTATTACTTCACCAGCGGCAAATCTTGCTTTATGAGTTAATCCATAATGATTAATATGTTTTATCCAAAATTCATGATCCTTATCAAAGTCCACTCCAAACATATCACTTATTTCATATCCATTTGGATCTTTTATTTCAATATTATAATTTTCAAAAAAATATTTACTTCCATAATCCAATAAGTAATTCCCCATATCAATTAGAACTCCATCTACATCAATTGCTATTCTCATAAAAGTCCTCCTCTACTATATACTTCTTTATCTCCATAATGATAATATTGAATTGCATTTTTCAAATGTATACTTTTCGAAGCAAAAAGTTCTGCTTCTTCATCATTTAACTTGAATGTTTTAATAAATTTTTCAATATTATGTTCTGTTTCTTTTAACATTGTCGATATTATTTCTTCTCTTGATAATAATTTTTCTATTTTTATATTACGACATGAATACATATCATAATATCCATTATAATCATCATCATAATGAACTAGATCTGGATATTCATCCATAGTTGAGACTAAGGCAACATCAACATATTCTGGGTTAAAGAAACGGAATACATCTCCTAAGTGTTGACAAAAATGATATCCCTTACCTTCGTTACCAAACTCAATATCTCCTTTAGTTTGATATGACTCTCCAACTACAAACTGTTTGCCATATCTATTTTTTAAACCTTTTTCAAATCCTTTATATCCGTACATAAGCACCTACAACTTTCCTAGTATAAAATCAATAGTACCCAATTTATACATTATATATATACCTAAGGTAATAAAGACGATCCCAATTATTAATTTAGTATATTTTTTAGTAAAATTTTTAATAACTTTTATTTCAGTTAACAATTTAGTTAAATATAATTGGAAGATTGTTCCAAGTAAATAGATCGGCAATAAACCTAACAATTCATTATTACTCATGGTTACAAAAAGCGGTATATAAACTCCTAAGTCATCTCCACCCATGCCTAAAGTAATAAATATAATACTTATTATAGAAATATTAGAAGATTTTTTTCTATTTTTTTCTTTTAGACTAAATAATGAATCAATACCTAACATTAAAGGTATTAGTCCAGTAAAGCCTACTAATTCTTGTCTTGGAAGATAACCTAAAAATTTAGCTATTATCATTGAAATAATAACTAGTAACATATGTCCTATTGTAAAACCTATTATTATCTTTTTTTCTTCTTTTTTATTTTTTTTCATTGAAAATAAAGCAATTAAAACAGGTAGCTCATCAAAACTACCTACTACAAAGACAATTATTGCTGTTATAAATGCTAATATCATATACATTCCCTCAATTTAATAATATCATATATAAATTCATTATTAACATGATTGAAAAACACTTTACATATAAAGTGTTTTGTTATTTTAATAAAAAATAATTTATTATTAATATTATCCAAAGATGAATTGGATAAAAAAGGTAGAAAAAGTATTTATTAAATGGTTTATTTGGACCTCTTTTGTTATTATATAATAAAATCAATAACAATACCGATATAAATAGTGGTTCATAGTTAAATACTATAGCAATTATAAATAATAATAAATAACCAATTATTTGATATGATAACTTATCTTTAAATAGATAAGTTATCATCATAAATGGGATCAATATGAATCCCCATTCTAAGACTAAAGCCATAGAACATATAAAGACTACTATAGTTGAATAAAATATTTTATCAAATAGATCTTTATCTTTTATATAATGAATTAACGATATAGCACTCACTCCTAAAGCAAGTGTAAAAGTAATATTTGTTCCAACAGATAAATACATTTCTTTTTCCATTACTATATCAATACTATTGAATAACAAATTACTTATTAAATAATTACCTAAAGTTACAATTAAAGACCAAAGCCATAATCGAATCACATACATTTTCAAATTTTTAGTATGTATTACACCATATACTGCTAAATACGCGAACATTGGCGCGACACATCTTGAAATAATAATAAATAGATTATCTATATTGCTCGGTAGTAAACCATAAATATAATGTAAATGATTTAATAACATTAAAAATGTAATTATCAGTTTTATTTGCCAAGCATTTAATATTTTAATTTTTTTCATGATATTTGTATATTAAATTTCTTTTGTATACTCATCTTCATATCTAGGTGCATCCCATAATATATATGGATCTTTAAGTAAATCATTAATTAAACTAACAGCTTCAGGCCTAGCTAGTCTAATAACTTCTTGGAATTTATTTTCAATACTTTCCACTGTTTCCATTCTATTTTCTGGTGGAGTAATAATAGTAATAATTGCTATTTCATTTGATTCATATAATTCCCCATCTTCAAAATGACCATATGTTCCAACAAAAGTATCAGCCCCACCTAAATCAACACTAAATAAGATAGGCGAAGGTCCGCCAACTTTGTTTACAATAAGAACTGGTGTATCATCTTCACGCTCTGAAGACATTTTTCCAATTACTGCTTGAGGTGGAGTTCCATTTAATATATCGACAACCGTTCCTTTAAAGAAACCATCTTTTTCTAATACAACCGCTCCATCAAAACGATACTTGTCTTCAAACTCTTCTTGAGCTTGAATATAATCCGCCTCGATATTGACAATATCAGGAATCTTCCAATAACCCCTTATATATAATATTTCTTTTTCCATATAATCGCTTCTTTCTAATAATATGTTACCATATTATTTTAATAAATACTATGGTAATATTAAAAGTAGAAAGGAGTCTTAGTATGAATAGAATAACTATAAAACAAAACGCCAAAAGTATGATTAAGGGAAATCTATGGACTTTATGGAAACCGATATTAATCGTTCAAGTTATCGCTTCTTTAATAGCGATGGTTGCTCTATTATTTTTTCCTGGTGAAGCTGATGAAATAAGCACAACCGCTGCATTACTTACAACGTTTTTAGGAATTTTACTTATGCCAGTACAAATTGGTTTATTTAATTATTTACTAAAATTTGTTCGTAATCAAGGTCCTACAGTTAATGATTTATGGAAACATTTTTCTAAATTTTCTTATATTTTACTTACTTCTATTTTAACTGTGGTTTTAATATTATTAGGATTTATAGCACTTATTATTCCAGGGATTATTTTATCTTTTGGTTTAGGTATGGTAAATTACATTATGGCTGATGATGATTATACTTTAAGACCAGTAGAAACACTTAAAGAAAGCTGGCATCTAATGAAGGGATACAAATTTGATTATTTTGTATTTGCTTTATCATTCATAGGATGGTCATTTTTAATTCCATTTACATTTGGATTATTGATGATTTGGCTACTTCCTTATATGGCTGTTGCTAATGCTTTATATTTTGAAAATTTAAAAAAATTAAAAAAGAGCCAAGAATAAACACTATTCAACGAGACTAACAAAAAAATAGACTTCTACGGGAGTCTTTTTTTGCATAAAAAAAGCAACTTTCGTTGCGTTTTTTCTAATGGCGCCTCAAATAGGACTCGAACCTATGACCTAACGGTTAACAGCCGTGTGCTCTACCGACTGAGCTATTGAGGCACTTGCTAACTAATTATAATATTTTCAGTTATAAAAGTCAACAATTAAGCTTTAATATTATTTTTTTTGCATATTGCCTTCATTTAGCTCGCTTAACCCATCAAATCCTTTTTCTCTTTCTTCTTTTTTTAGTAATAAATCATACTCCGATTTGACTTCTTGTAAATAATCAAATAGCTTCATCATTGATTCAGCAGTAGGTTTATTTTTAATTTCTTTTTTTAAAAAATCAGTCTTAAACTTAGCTTCATCTTTTATACCAATCTCTTCAGACATTGTTAGTATTTCTTCAATAGAATTATTAACTATATCTTCACCATTATATTTTGTATCTAAATTATCTATAGGATTTTTGTTAGCTTGCAACTCTAGTTTTTCTTTTTGTTCTTGCTCTAGCTTTAAATAAAATTTTCTTAACTCTAAAAATAACGTTTGCAAAACAAGAGCATAGTCTGTTGGAATAACTCTTAATTCTATATCCCCTGTTTTTTCACTTTCGTTAGACATAGTTTTATATTTATTAAGAAGTGATTCAACAACAAAATTAGCTACTTCTGTTTTGCCCAGATAATCAGCTACTACTCCTATATCTTCAATTAATTTTTCAGTTTCTTTTTCTAATAGACTTTTCGTTTTCTCTTTTCCTAAGTCATCTAAATTTTTATTGGCCATATATTCTTGATAGACTAATAAATTCATTTTTCTCATAGCTTCAATTCCACGAGCTATCTTTATTGGATAATCTCTTTTAACCATTTTATCATGAAAATCTTCACTTCTATGATAAGTGTATTTTCCTCTTTTATAACCTTCATACGCATATTCGTCAAAAAGATAATCTTCTGGTGCATCGAAATATTTATTTACATGGCGAAACAAATGTCCCTCAATATTATCATAAAAGTTCGTTATTCTTTCTTTTAATCTAAAAACATGATGCGTTTTACCTTCGGCATCTAAGTATAAATATCCATATGCTTTATTTTCTGAGCCGATTATTTTTAATGGAATATCTAAATCATAAAATGTCGCTAGTATAAAAGCTTTTGCTTCAAAATCTGTCATTCCTCTTCTTATTAATGATGCATAAGAACCAGTAAAAATATTCCAGAACTTTTCTTGCTCATCTTTGGAAAACGTTAATTTAGTATTTAAAAATTCTTTTAATTCTTTTTCATTTAAAATTATTGTTTTTTTTGTTTCTTCACTCATAGTGATTCTCCCTTATATTATTGTTCCATTATTTAGTTGATTCTAAGTTCTTTTTGGTATCCCTCTATTTCTTGAATAATTCCATCATTTCTTTTTTCTACTTTACACAGTTCTCTTAAATTATAGTAGTAATTACATAATCTTTGATACATGATCAGCATAATATAATCATCGCTTTGAGTCAATGATAATTGTATATCATTAACTAATCTATTTTGAATAATTCTTTTATATTCATCAAGTATTGCATTTACATCGTTTTTTACTTTTTCAGAATTAGAAATATTTAAAATGTCTGTAATTATCTCTCTAATTCCCTTTGATAATGCACCTTCTTGTTCTATATTATTAATATATGTTTGTAAATTAAGATTTTTCATTATATCAAAGCCTATTATAAATCTTTTTTCTAAATCTTCGTCTCTTTTTTTTATTATATTCTTAATTATTGTTCTAGTATATAACGCTTTTTGTAGTTCAAGTTTAGTAGTTTCTATTCTTTTTTTATCTTCTTTGAAAAAATCATCTACTTCTCCTTCAAAAATATGATATGGATTATCTGAAAAATATTTCAAAACACGCATATACATATTTCTATACATTTTTTCAGTTATATCAGAAATGTCATAAATCCATATGTCATAATAATAATAAAACTTTGTTTCAGATGTATATAAAGCATGAAAACCTATATCTCTTTTTTTATATTTCTCCACTTTAAGTGGTTCATTTTCTTTTATAAAACTTAGAATTAAACTTTTAGATTCTAAATAATTATACCCTCTTTTTTGTAAAAAAATATGTGTAGACATAAATTTTTCCCACATTATATTTTCTTCTTCTTCTGTTAAAAATAATTTGTATTCAATTAATTCATTAGAAAAATTTTTTATTCGCATTAATATCACTCCTGAATAGCTATATTATAGCAAATATTCATCAATTAGGTTAAATAAATCTTCGCTAGTTTTACAATTGAATATTTTAGGTTTAATTTCCTTACTGTTAGGTAGGCCTTTTATATACCATAATGCATGATTTCTTATTTCTAATAAGGCAACTCGCTCACTCTTATAAATATTCAACACATTCTTTTATTAACCAGGGATTGCCTAAAACGCCCCTACCAATCATTACAGCGTCACATCCTGTTTCATCTAACATTTGTTTAGCTAAATAACAACTTGTTACATCTCCATTACCTATTACAGGTATATTTATAGCCTTTTTAACGTCTTTTATTACATTCCAATCTGAATGCCCACGATAACCTTGACTTCGTGTTCTGGCATGAATACTTATTGCTTTAGCACCTGCTTCTTCACAAATTTTTGCTACTGAAACAGCATTAATAGTTTTTTCATCCCAACCACTTCTTATTTTAACTGTTACAGGAACTGAAACAGCATTAACTACACTTGAAACTATTTCTTTAATTTTATTAATATCTTTTAATAATGCACTTCCTGCTTGAGCCCTTAGTGCTACTTTAGGAACTGGACATCCCATATTGATATCTATAATATCTGGATTCATTATTTCCATTACTTTTTTAGCCGCGGTTACAAAAGTATCAACATCACTACCAAATATTTGCTGTGCAATAGGTCTTTCTTCTTCACTCATATTTAATAAATTAATAGTTTTTTCATTGTTATAAACTAAAGATTTATCATTAATCATTTCAGCAAAAATAAGTCCAGCCCCCATAGATTTAATAATCTTCCTATAAGAAGTATTACTAATATCTGCCATTGGCGCTAGAACAATTCTATTTTTGATTTCTATATCACCTATTTTAAACATAAAATGTCCTCCTATTTAAAAAACCTCGCTAATGAGCGAGTTTTTTATGATTTACTATTTTTTTCTTTGCATCGAGCTTTCAATTCCACCTAGACCTATTACTAAAATTAGAAAATTAGTAACATCGATATTAGTGCGATCATTTAATAGTTGCATAATTATTAAAACTAAACTACCTAAAGAAACTATAACAGAAGCCCAAAATAAGAATTTTTTTTCTTTTTTTATCTTCATTTAATTAATCCTCCTTTCAAAGAAATTATTTAACAATCATTTCTACTTCATCACCATTTTTTAGCATAAATGCATTAGCGTCATCAGTATCTATATGTAATTCTAAAAATGCTCCAGGGGATATTTTAACATACGCTTCAATAATTCCTCTTTTTATTCCTTCAATCTTAATAACAACTGCTTGTTTATCTATTAAATTTAATTCATTCGCTTGTTTTTCAGTCATATGAACATGTCTTTCAGCAATGATAACTCCATTATCTAGTTTTACTTCTCCAGCCTCACCAATAAGAACCAAACTACTAGAATTATCTAATTCACCACTTCTTCTTACCGGTGGTTTAATACCTAGCTTATATGAATCAGTGACAGATATTTCAACTTGA
>CAYTSC010000011.1:0-15560 GCA_964440475.1 uncultured Muribaculaceae bacterium | reverse complement strand
ATGATTATACTCTAATTTTACTTTATAGTCTCCCTCTGTATAACCCGATAAATCTAAAGTAACTTTATGGTCACCTATTTGTTTAGCTAAATACAAGTCACTTCTTCTTCCCATTAACAATATATCAACTGTTTTAGGAACTCCTTCTACCACTAATGCTTCTTCATTATATATTAATGTAACAGGTTGTTTTTCGATTAATTCTGATTCATTTTCAATTAATCTAGTTGCTTTATTATCAACAAATACAAATAAGACAACTGCAAGAGCTAATGATAAATAAATTATTGTATTGGGTCTTCTTAAAAATCTTTCTAAAAAACTTGGATTAAATTTTATTTTTTTAATTGCTACATATACTAATTTTGAAACAGGGGAAATAATTAATTTATCAATGCCTTTATAAAATAATTTAAATGGCACAATGATTGTTTTCAAAATCTTATTCATCATCATCACCCATTTCGCTTTCTTCGTTTTCATCAGCATCATAGAATACTTCCGTTTTTGGTTTTAACTCTTCTACAAGCATAATTCTACATTCTTCAATTGAAAGGTTGTATTCTAATTTTTGATTAACTGCCAAGCTAATCCTTCCTGTTTCTTCAGAAACAACTATTGTTAAAGCGTCAGTTTCTTCTGCAATACCTAAAGCAGCACGATGTCTTGTCCCTAATTTTTTACTAACATTGGGATCCATACTGGTTTTAAAAACTGCACCTGCACACGTTATTTGTGTTCCTTGAATAATTACCCCTCCGTCATGAAGTGGATTATTAGGAAAAAATATTGAACCTAATAAATTAGCAGATAAGTCTGCATATATTTTTACTGCTGGTTGAATATATTCTTGTAATGAAATATCTCTTTCAATTACTATTAAAGCTCCAATTTTATTTCTTTTTAAATATTCGACTGCTTCCATTATTTCAAAAACTAGTTTTTCTCTTTCATCTACTGTTAAAACTTTATGTCTTCCTAGCAATTGACTACGGCCCAATTGCTCTAAGACCGTCCTAATTTCCGGTTGAAATATTATTATTATTGCAAGAGGCCCCCACATAATCACGTATTCCAACATAAGTCCTACTGTATATAAATTTAATATATTACTTAATATTTTAATAAATATAATAAAGACAACACCTTTAAACAACAAAGTCATTTTAATATTGTTTTTCAAATTTTTAAGTAAGTAATAGATTAAAAACCAAACGATACATATATCAATTATCTTTGTAATAATTCCCCATATAGATGGTAACGTCATAAATTCATCTCCTTTGGCAATCTAATTATATCAAAGTATCACATTCATTACTAGAAATTTATTTAAATATTTTTACAAGTTCGTTCTTTATTTCTTCTGGTGAAAAAGGTTTGGATATATAGCTTGTAAAGCCAATTCTTAAATATTTTTCTTTAGCTCCGGAAACCGCATCAGCAGTTAGTGCAATAACAGGTGTATTAAATTCTGTGTTTTTCTTAAGTTCCAGAAAAGCTTCCTCACCGCTCATCCCCGGCATCATTATATCCATTAAAATTAAATCATATTTTTTATTTAACCTGATTCTTTCTAAACATTCTTCACCACTTTCAACTGAATCTATTTCCAGATTGAAATTCTTTAAAGCTATTTTAGCTACTTTTATATTCAAGGCATTGTCATCTACTATAAGAACTCGTTGACCCTTTATATTTTCTACATCTTTCTCTTTTCTTTGTTTTATTTCTAACGTAGATAGCATTTGGGTATCGGTTAATGGCTTAGATATCATGGCAATTCTTTGAGGAATCTGAGCCATAAATATTGAGCCAACTCCATACTGACTCCTAACATTTATCTTGCCCCCCATTAAATCAACTAGTTTCTTGGTAATTGCTAACCCAAGGCCAGTTCCTTCAGCCGTCGTGTTTTTTTCAACTTCCAATCTTTCAAATTTAGTGAACAACTTAGAAATATGTTCTTCTTTTATGCCCATTCCTGTATCTTGGACACTGATAATGACATGGCATATATCTTCTTTATTAATACATTTAACATTAAATAATATTTGACCCCTAGTTGTATACTTAACTGCATTTGTTAAAAGATTTACAACTACTTTTTTCATATTTGTCTTATCACCATATAATTGATATGGCAAATCTTCTGCTACTTTATAATTGAAAACAACTGGTTTTTCACCAAGTCTAGATTTTACTATTTTTACCAAATCTTCAATTTCATCTCTTGGATTATATAATACTTCAACTATATCCATTTTATTAGATTCAATTTTTGATACATCTAGTACTCCACCTACTATTTCTAATAAAGTATTAGAAGCTTTAACTATATCATTAGCATAGTCTTTAGATTCACTTGATAATTCTTCATCACCCAATATTGCATGACTAAAACCAGTTATTGCATTTAATGGTGTCCTTATTTCATGAGACATACTTGCAAGAAAATCACTTTTTGCTAAATTTGCTCTTTCGGCCTCACCTTTAGCAATATTCAGTTGTTCTATCATTTTTAAATCTGGATTTTCAATGGTAAAATACATAATATAGCAAAGAAGCGCTAAAATAAGATCATAGATGTTAAATTCCGGGAACGTTATTGTCACTAAACTCAATAATACCGTCATAATGATAATTGCAATAACTGCATAATGTCTTCGATCTATTTTTTTTATATTAAGTAAAACAATTGCTAAAGCTAGAAGTAATTCAATTACTACTACAATAGCAGCTACTCTAACAAGTAATCCCTCACCACTAGTTACATATTTTATCTTTATTAGCTTAAAGTCTAGAAAAAAAGTTGTAATTAAAAACATAATTGTCAGTATAGATAACAACCAATTAATTACTAAAATATTTTTTTTGATTTTTTCATAACTTATAACCAAGGTATAGGCTAAAAGTGAACCACAAGTTAAGAAAATTAACGTGGTACCAAATCGATTTAGTAGTGCAAAAACATTTGAAAAATTGCTCAATACATACTCAAAATCATATATTGAGCAAATTACATGCACAATAGTATTAATGAATGAAACGATTAGTGATGAAATAAGTATTATTTCATAATATTTATTTTCGACTAAATTTATATTTTTCTTAATAAAATAAACGAAATTCAATATTGCAATAAAAATAAAACAGACAAATGGAATATCAAATTCTAAAGCCATAGAGTAATCCTCCTATTATAAATATACCATATAATAATTACTTTGTTATTATTTATTCCATGTTTTATTTAATTGTTTTACCAAATTATATTCTTCTTCTTTTTTTCTTTCATTTATAATTTGGGCTAAAAATTTAGCGTTATCTTTGTTCAGCTGTAAATCATCAACAAAATCCCATACTTCATCCGGTGTAATTATCGTTTTATCCCTGAAAGTTAGGTATTCGTCTTCCCAATCGGGATTAATCCATTTAAATTGAAGAACTTCTTTTTTCTTTTCTTCTAACCAGATTTTCCTTAAGTTAGGAGGCATTGAATCTCGCTTTGTAATATTTTCATCAACAATTGAATGATTATTATAAAAATCAATGGGCTGTATTTGCTGACTACCATATTTTTCGATTAATTCAAATTTTAATGTAGCCATTTTATCTCTAAGAATTTCCAAACCTTCTTGCATAGAGTATTCGTGCAAGTTAAAAGGTTCTCCAAAACTAATATATATTACATTTGTTCCATATTCATGAAAAGAACCAATGGGGACGACACTTTTTTTTGTTTCTAGCGCTGTAAGATAAATGCCCCTAAATAATTTATTAACAATGATATTTTCAGTTACATTCCATGATCCTTCAGGATAAATAATAATACTAGTTCCAAATCTTAAGATTCTGACCATTTTTGGTACTGCTTGTTTTTTGCTAATTGTGCTTCTTGTATTAACAAAAATCATCCCATTTAACCATAATAATTTCATATCAGGATTATAGATAAGTTGATCGACAGAATTAGTTAATAAATAGGCATGACGATCAATACTGCATATTGTCGCAATGATATCGTCTGGAAAACCGTGTGTGGAAGCAAAAATATATGCATCATTATCACTTAAAGAAAGTGATCTATCGACAATTATTTTCTTAGGATTATTTTCGTCATTTTCTAACATCGACTTTCCTTTTTTTCTTAAAAGCGGATTAATCTTACCTCTAAATTTGATTCCAAAGTCACTAGTAAATGAATCAACATTAGATGTTAAATGTTTTGTTACATAATAAGGATTAACTTTAATTCTTTCTTCATTATTTGACATAGTACTTGCCCCTTTTTTGATAAATTGCTCATACTATACAATATTAAAGGAGATTATTCAACCTTAACAATTAATAAAACTCTTTATTACGATATTTATATAATGAGAATATTGTTGAAATTATGATTAGTAAGATTGCTATAACAATGGTTAAGATACCTAATCTTTGTTCTTTAATAATCATCCTACCATTAGCAAGTTCAAAAACAGACAGGTTAGATAACCAACTAAAACTATCAGATAAATCACCCATTAGTTGGAGAATATATGATAAGAAAACAAAACCAATTGTTAAAGATGTAGTCATTTTATTTTTTCTAAAGAAAGAAGAAATAAGTAAGCTGATAAAGAAAATAACATACATCACAATTAAGCAACCTAAGTTAAGTAAGAAAAATATTGTTCTATTATAGTCACCGATCATTTCAAAACCGATAAAATTAAACAAAGTTAATATGGCCATAAATGCCGTGACTAAGATTAAACCACTACCAATTTTCGTAAATAATATTTTTTCTCTACTTATTGGTTTTGATAATAAGTAATTAATCGTCCCATCATTTTCTTCTTTAAGCATTATATTGCCACCGATTATTCCAGCATATATTCCTCCAATAAGAATCAACATTATATAACCTTCAGACTTAAACCAACCAAAAGCACTCATAATATCAACGATATCAAAGTTCATTATCTTTAGCATTTCTTTGGGCAATACTTTTAAGTACTCTTCTAATAATCCTGGTTCTAATTTATCAATTAATGTCGGATAAATAATAAATACCAAAGAAAACAAGAAAATCATAACTAAAGACCACACTATTAATGATTTATAACTGTTTTTTAATTCTTTTTTTAACATTATTTTTCCTCCTTATAGTAAGTTAAGAATATATCTTCTAATTCTGGATTTTCAATTAATATATCCTCATAATCCGTTTCAGAAATTAAACTAAGTAGTTTTTTAATACTACCACCATAAGAAAATTTAACAAAGTCATCGCTTTTTTCGATTATTGTTTCTTTGATTTTCTTCTCTATTTTTGAATAGTCGCCTTTAATTGTTACAATTTTCTTCCCAATTAATTCTTGAATATCATCCGTTTTTATTATTTTGCCATCTTTAATAATTGCAACATCATCACATAAACCACTTACTTCCTTTAAATTATGTGAAGAAAAGAAAATTGTTTTGCCCATTTCTTTTTCTCTTCTTAATATTTGATAGAAGACTTCTTGAATTAGAGGATCTAAACCACTAGTCGGTTCATCAAATATTAAGATGCTTGGATTATGCATTAGAGCAATTACAATACCTAGTTTTTTTAAATTACCAAAAGATAATTCATTAATTTTTTTCTTTGTATCTAACTTTAACTCTTTAACTAATTCCATAGCTTTAGACATTGTTTCAAAGTCATAAAAAGTTGAATTATACTTAATGAATTCACTAACTCTCATCTCTTCATATATTTCTAAATCGCTAGGTAAATAACCAATATTTTTCTTGTATTCAATATTGTCTTTCTTAATTAATTCATTATTAATCAATATTTCACCTTCATAATTTAGAATATTCATAAGACATTTTATCGTTGTACTTTTTCCTGCTCCGTTTGGGCCAATGAAACCGAAGATTACACCTTCACCAACGGTTAAATTAACTTTGTCTAATGATTTAAATTTTCCATAATATTTTGTTAAATTTTTAATTCTTATCATATTATCTCCTCACTTTATTGATGTTTTTCCACTTAAATTATATCACAAAACATCTATAATAAAAATTACTACTTATAACTGTAAAATGATGTTAAGTAACTGAAAAATTATTCTTTTTTTATCCTTAAATATGTTAAAATTATTTATAGTCGCTAAAGGAGGATGAGAGTATGCAAATATGGAATGAATTTAAGGGTGAAACATGGAAAAAATCCATTAATGTAGCTGATTTTATTAAAGAAAATTATACAGAATATCTGGGTGATGATAATTTTTTAGCGCCTATAAGCGAGAGATCTAAAATTATTTTAGAGAAGTTTAATTTATTAAAAAATGAAGAAACCGTAAAAGGTGTTTTAGATATTGAAACAAAAATAATGGCGGGAATTGATGTTTTTGATCCCGGCTATATAGATAAAGAAAATGAAGTGATTATTGGTTTACAAACAGATAAACCACTAAAGAGAATTGTCAACCCATATGGTGGTATGAGAATGGTTAAAGTTTCATTAGATGCCTATGGTTATGAACTAGATAAAAATGTTGAAGAAAACTTTAACACATATAGAAAAACACATAATCAAGGAGTTTTTGATGCATATACTAAGGAGATAAGGGCAGCTCGAAAATCCCATCTAATTACTGGTTTGCCTGATGCTTATGGTCGTGGAAGAATAATTGGCGACTACAGACGTATCGCTCTATATGGAATCGATTATTTAATCGTTAAAAAACAGGAAGATTTCCATAAATATACTAATCTTTTATCAAATAGCGATATTCAATTAAGAGAAGAGATTAGCGAACAAATACGAGCTTTAAATGAAATTAAAAGCATGGCCAGTAAATATGGTTTTGATATTAGTAAGCCGGCTACTAATGCTCAAGAAGCAGTTCAATGGTTATACTTTGGTTATTTAGCAGCCATTAAAGAAAATAATGGTGCAGCAATGAGTTTTGGTAGAACTTCGACATTCATAGATATATATATTGAGCACGACTTACAAAAAGAGCTAATCAATGAAACCCAAGCACAAGAATTAATTGATCAATTAGTTCTAAAACTTAGATTAGTTAATCATTTAAGAACTCCAGAATATAATGAATTATTTGCCGGAGACCCTACATGGGTTACTGAAAGTGTTGGAGGAATGTTAAATGATAAAGAATCTTTAGTTACTAAAAGTTCTTTTCGTTTTCTACATACTCTAATTAATTTAGAATCTTCACCAGAGCCAAATTTAACTGTTTTATGGAGTGAAAAGCTGCCAAAAGCATTTAAAAAATATTGTGCAAAAATATCTATTGATACAGCAGCGATTCAATATGAAAATGATGACTTAATGCGCCAGATTTTTGGCAATGATTACGCTATAGCTTGTTGTGTATCTGCCATGAAGTTAGGTAAACAAATGCAATTTTTTGGAGCAAGATGTAATTTGGCAAAAGTTTTATTATATGCTTTGAATCAAGGTATTGATGAAGAAACAAAAATCCAAGTTATAAATGATATTCCAAGAATATCTGACGGAATTTTAGAGTATGAAGAAGTAAGAAAATTATATAAACTTGTCTTAGAAAAAACAGTTAAAACATACGTCGACGCAATGAACATAATTCACTATATGCACGATAAATACGCTTATGAAAAGAGTCAAATGGCTCTTCATGATACTCTAGTTGAAAGGTTGATGGCTTTTGGTATTGCCGGTCTTTCAGTTGTGGTTGATAGTCTATCTGCAATAAAATATGCAAAAGTTACTCCAATAAGAGAAAGTGGAATTACTAAAGACTTCATAGTAGATGGTGATTATCCAAAATATGGTAATGATGATGATAGAGTTGATTTAATTGCCGTTGAAATTGCTGAAGAATTTATTTCCGAATTAAAAAAGCATGGCTTATACAGAAATGCAAAACATACATTATCAATTTTAACGATTACTTCAAATGTTGTTTATGGTAAAAATACAGGAGCCACTCCAGACGGAAGAAAAGCTCATATTTCATTTGCACCTGGTGCAAACCCTCTTCATGGTCGTGATAATAGCGGGGCACTTGCTTCTTTAAATTCAGTTGCTAAAATTCCTTATTGCGAAGGTTGTGAAGATGGAATATCCAATACATTTTCAATAATTCCAAATACCCTAGGGAAAGAAAGATTTGAGCAAATCGATAACTTAGTCACTTTATTAGATGGTTACTTCGGCAAAGGTGCTCACCATTTAAATGTAAATGTCTTAAACAGAGAAATGTTAATTGATGCAATGCATAATCCTGAAAAATACCCAAATTTAACAATTAGAGTTAGTGGGTATGCAGTCAAATTCAACAAATTAAATAAAGAACAACAATCTGAAGTTATTTCAAGAACTTTCCATGGAGAAATATAATGGGGAATATCCACTCAATTGAAACTTTTAGCACTGTAGATGGCCCAGGAATAAGATTGGTAGTGTTTATGCAAGGTTGTCCATTAAGATGTAAGTATTGTCATAATCCTGATTCTTGGAGCGTTAATAATAATACATTAATGACCAAAGAAGATATATTGAAACTAGCTTTAAAGTATAAACCATATTTTAAAAACGGTGGAGGAGTAACATTTTCTGGTGGAGAACCATTATTTCAAGGGAGTTTTCTTGCATCGTGCCTAAAAATACTAAAAGAGAATGGAATCGATACCTGTATTGATACATGTGGCGTAGGAACAAATCAAAAAGAAGTATTAAAATATACAGACCTAATTATTTTGGATATTAAAGAAATTGAATCAGAAGCATATAAAAAATTAGTTAATCATGACATTAAACATTCTTTAGATTTTTTGGACTTGTGTCAAAATATGGATAAACCACTTTGGATTAGACAGGTAATAATACCTGGATATAATGACACCGAAGAAGATATGAATAGTCTTGCAAATTTCTTAAAAACAAAGAAAAACATCGAAAGAATCGAACTTCTACCATATCATTCTCAAGGTGAAGAGAAATACAAAAAGTTAAACATCTCATACCCTCTTGATAAGATAGAAGACATGAATATTGAAAAATGCAAGTTATTAGAAGATTATCTTTTAGAAAAAATAAAAAATGTATAATAGTATACATTTTTTAAATTGAAAGAGCGCTTGTTTGCAACTCTTGTTTTTTTGCATATTTATTAGTGATTTATCTTGGAGAAATTGAAATTTCAACTGGAACTCCTACTGCTAATTTAAAACGCGTTCGCAAGTCGATTAATTCTCTACTAAACTCAGTTACTTTGTTATCTAATGATTCGATAAATGAATTAATCCTTCTTTTTTCTCTTCCTAAACCAACAAAATGACAATAGTTTTGTTCCTCTTCTGAATCTTTAGATACATCCTCATCTAATAACTGAATCTGAACATTTATCTCATATAATCTCATTGAAGATAATAGTATATTTTTTTTAAGAGTAGCAATAATTCTCTCTATTCCGGCTTTATCCATATTATATAATGAATATAAATATTCTGATGATTGAAGTCTAGAAATAAAAGCGTTTTTTTCTAGTTCTGCATTAATTGCAGCTAGGTCTTTTTCTGCAAAGGATAGTTTTTCTCTTTGATCGAGTGAGTATAATTCTTTTTTAGAGTAATAATTACAAATACTTGACCACGTGATTTCGTTTTCACTTAATTCATTAAACATTTTTTGAAAATCATCTTCATCATTAAACATTTTAATAAATATCACAATATTATCAAAGGTATTCCATACTAAAGGATCATTTGCGTATGGCACAATATTATAATAAACATTTGTCAAAAAATGTTTTAAGTCTAGATAGTTTATAACATTATTAAGTTGAAGCATTTTTTGAAAATAGATTGCAATTTCTTTATGATCGGATTTTTTCGCAATCATATCAGATAGGTCATCTTTATATAATGTATCCATTCTTCGATTAAACATTATTTTTAATTCTGAAAAAGATAATCTTCCTTCTTTTTTCATCAATATAAATTCTTGCCATATATCTTCAAAAAATTGATTATCTGCTTTATTATAGTGTCTCAAATTTTCTTTTGCTAAGGATTCATATAAAGCGGTTTTGTATATTTCTTTTTCTTCGTACAACGATAAATCAACATCATATATTTTAAGACTCGGATTATCTTTTTGAAGACTTTTTGCTCCCAAATAATTTTTATCTAACTCCTTTGAACCATTTGTTAAACAAAATATACCAATTGCATTAAAACCATCTATGACAATTTCTGAGTAGACTTTTTGCTCACTAAAATTCAAATCCTCACTAAGAACTTTTTCCTTACTATTTTTCTCCATTATTTGAGAAATTATTTCAATTACCTCTTCTGGATTTTTAATTAAGTTCACAGTAGTAAACTGTTGTAATTTGTGTTCTGTTCTTGCTGAATTTATTACATAGGCATCATAGTCCTGTGCAATTACCATATCGTTAGGACTCAGAATAAAACCATAGGGAAGATTATATGTAACATTTAATTTTGGTGTAATTAAAGAGCAAGAAACGTAACGATTCCATTAATTTCCATTGACTATTCCTGGTCCTCGCACCGAATGGCAAATCCAGTTAAAGTCTTCTCCTGATAAAAAAATCTTCTGGATTGGTAATTTTCTTTATCCATTCCTGTTTTTGAAGATCATTATATTCTAATAATTTTCTCTCTAATTCCGAAACTTTTGTTTCTTTATTATTAAATAGTCTATTAATTTCTCGAGATATTTCTGCAACTTCTTCCTTACTTTTTATTCGTTCTAAATTTTTTATTATGGGTTCAGCTGCTCTTTTAAGATCAATTTTCCTTTCAAGGAGATATTGTTCTTTTAATATTTGAATATCTAATTTGATTTTTTCTGTTTCTTTAAAGAAATCGTCTGTATTTTTATCATGAGAAAAGTTCATTAGTTCAGTATATAACTCAGATATTTTTTTGGTATCTATATCAGTGTAATCTTCCTGAACTTTAATACTTTTCACCTTTTGATTAACTATCTTTGATAAATCTTTTATATTGCGAGGTGATAGTTCTATTTTATCGCCTGCTATCTTTGCTTTTAAACTCGCAAAAAATATGAATTAGAAACAATAAGTTTCTCTGCTTCGCGATATACTTCTAAAGGTAAGGAGTAAATAATTTCTTCGAGAGTTTCCAAAATATCGCCTTCTATTTTATTAATTATATCATTTTCTGCTTGTTCTTAGTCTAATTCGCAAATAAAAAAGCCTTATTTACAGGCTTTATTTACATTGGAGGAACCGATCGGATTCGAACCGACGATAAAGGTGTTGCAGACCCATGCCTTACCACTTGGCCACGGCTCCATGAAAAATATTATAACAAATATTTTTCTCTTCTTCAAACTTATTTTAATCTTATTACAAAAATTTGATTTCTAATAGTTATTAAAACATCTAATTTATCAGCTTCTGTAGCTAACGTATCTACTTCTAAAATAGCCTTTTTATCATAGTCCTTAGGATTTAATACTATAGGCTTAATAATAACTTCTCTACTATTGATAACATATCTAATCTTAACAAAATCTTTAAAGAAATTTATTGGTGATTCTTGTATTGTTTTATAATATAAACTGTTTCTATCAATACTCACTTCATAATCTAAGACAAGAATTTTTTTATTTGCACGACTCATATCTGGTAAAATAACACCTGTTCTAGCTCGACAATCATCTTCGGTTATACATTCCTCATACGGATATGTAAAACTGCTTCTAACCTCAAAATTAGTTATATTAAATTTACTTTCCATTAATGATGAGCTATCTAAACCAATTCTCGTTCCTAAAAATCTTTCAAGCATAATTTGAGAGTTAGTATTCTTTCTAGGATTTAATTCTACATCAATGTACTTTATTTCTGTTTGATTTGTTTTTTTGTTTAGGAATGTTCCATTAGAAACTTTAAATAAAAGACTTTCTGTCGGAGAATATGCATTCATTCTAAAAACAATTAACCTATTAATGCTTTCATCGGGAAAAATCTCTTCTTGACGATACTTAACACCTAAGTCAATAAAGTCGTTTGAATCGTATTTATCAACAGGAAAACTTACTATTCCATTTTGAAGCACTATACCCGAAACATTTACAGGTGTTTTTTTGGGATTAAAATTTTTAAAAGTTAAATCAACTATTGCATAGTATTCATTATTTTGAATTAAATCTCCACTTTTATCCATATTGGTTACATATGAATGATTAACTGTATATTGAATACCCTGAGATGCAAAAACTTGATTTTCTTTATATGTTTTACCTACTATTTCTTTTCTAAAGAACATGAAAAATGCGCCTACTCCTAAAGTAATAATCAGTGCGCCCACTAATATTGTTGTATTTTCTAAAAAATAATATCTTAGTTCTCTAAAATATCTTCTAACTTTAACTAAATATTGACGATAATCAATTCCTAATACAAACTCAAATTCTTCGCTATCTTTTTCATCTACTTCTAAATCTGCTAAATCTTGACCAAAATTAAATCTTCTAATGTCAAATCCAATGGCTCTTACTAATGTATATAATAAAAAGAAATATTGTGGATATAATATTATTCTAAATATATCGTTATAAGCTCTTGAGGTCTGAATATCTATTATTGCTCTTACACTTAGATTATTTATTCCTGTATTGGCAAAAAATATACCTATTAAGACGATAAAATAATATATTGTCGAGACTATATAAAATATTCTTGGTTTTTGTTTTGATCTTAATAGCAATAATATCGCTGAACTAAAAATAACTATTAATAATGCAAATATATATGCTAATGGACTGCTTTTACCAGTAAATTGCAAACTACCTGTATTAACTAAAGTTTTAAATGTTTTTAACAAAGGATTAGTCGCTATTATGACATATAAAATTGATCCAAATAATATTAAATGAATCAATCTAAATCTTTTAATTAAAATTGCATATGGCTTTTTTAATATCACAATACCAACTCCGATTATAGTATATCACATAGAGTGAATTAGAAATTTATTTATTTCTGCTGATTGTAAACAAATATTTTGTTTTGATAATTATATTTCCATTCTTCTTTTTTTAGTATTTTAATTTCTCCTAAAGGATCTGAATAATAATATAATATATCATCTTTTAAATAGTATGCTTCATTATCATCATATTTAATTAATATCGGGTTTAAAACATTACTTAGTCTGGTTGCTGTCAATTTATTGTATAAGTATCCATTTTTGATTATATATGGACTTTTGTCTATTAATGTAAACTTCAATTCGTTATTTACTAGTTTATTTATAGTAATATCTTTCCAGCCATTATCATAAATTTTACCTAAACCATCTTCATTTGAAACTATATTTATTTCTTGTTTTTCTAAATTTAATTCATATTCAATTTCTTCCTTTTTATCAACTAAATATAGTTTATTATCTAATGAACCAAGTATATAACTTTCGTAATATATAGATGTTTTTAGTTTCCAAGTATTATATTCGCCAGTAATTAAATTAAATATATAAACTTCATCAAAAGAATGAACCTTATTATAGTTTGGTATGAATATATAATTACCAACTTGTTTAACTAAGTTATTGTCATATATATCTTCTTTGAAAAAATCAGCTTTCTTTTTAACTTCGTTGCTAATATAGTCTATTCCTTTATAATTCCATATAGCGAACTTTATTGTAGTATTATAAAATAAAGTTATATCATCTATCTTTTTATTAATTATTGTTATATCTTTCTTGTATTTATTGTATAAAAATTGATCAAAATCATTTCCAGATATTAGTCTAAAATCTATTTTTTCCTTACCTTCATAACATTGAGGATATGTTTTAATCTTTTCAATTTCTATATAAATACAATAATGGTTGTTTTTTTTATATGTACTGATGTTTTTTATTAACTTTCTTTTTGGAGAATATTCTTTGTTTAATACATAATCAAAACTTATTTCATCATTATATATATTGAAATAATAATTATCATCATATTTTTCTTTTATATTATAATTGTCAACTACATATTCTTTTTCATATTTACTCGGTTTAAAATAAAAGTATATGAAGACTAAAAAAAGAATAATTAATAGTGTTCTAAGAATACTTAATTTTCTCATATTCACTCCTTTAGACAAAAGGATTCCAATGGAATCCTATAAGTTTTTATGATATTTTCTTTTTTCTTTTATCATATATGTAGTTATTGCCGTTTCAATTTCATCAAGTGATTTACGATCTAAGTTGGATATTGTAACAACTTCTTTAATAGTGTCTATAACTACATTACCCCAAAATATTCCCATATTAACCTTTAAATCATTAAACAAGTCTGGCGTTATTGAACTTAAATGATATCCCCATGTAACTCTTTTCTGTCCAATTAGCAATCTTTTATTAGTTAATGCAACCACACAAGTTTGAAAAATGTCTAGATTTGACTCATTCTTTTGTCCAGCAAAAACATATAATATTTTTTCATCTGGATTAATGTGACTTTCAATTATCTTTGAATGTTTTTTTAATCTAAACCAAGTCAGCGTCCAGGGATATTTTTTTTTATATTCTTTAACTAATCGATAAACTTCTGACATTTATATACCTCATTTTTTCTTTGGTTTTTTTTCTGGTTCAGTGACTATTTTTTTAATCTCATATTTTTTGAAAATTTGTCCTACATAACCTGGAGTGACATCCGGATTAAATCCGCTCATACAATCAACCGTTTTATCATTTTTAATAATTAATGTTACCGGTGTACCAAAGCCATTAATTAATTTTTCAGTTTTTCCCGTTTTATTGCATTGCTGTTCTGTAGTTGGAGAAACCCCTAAAAGATCATACTTTTCAAGAATCTTATATAACTCTTTCTCTTGATAATAATCAGTATCAAAGTAATATAAATCCACCTTGTATTCTAATGGGTATTGATTAAATAATGGTTTGAAGTTTTCGCAATACGAACAATTTGAACTTCCAATAATCAATACAACTGGTTTATCCTCCTTAGCACGATTAATAAACTGTTCTGCATCTCCTGCAACTAAATAATTTACATCTACATTCGAATTTTTAAAATATTTTGATGCTAATATATTAAGTTCTGAAGGTGTAAAAGCACCAGTTCTAACTCCTTTAATTTTATTTTCATTAATGAAAACAAATGCAGGTAGTTCTAAAATATCTTCATGAAACTTTACAATTTCCGTTTTTTCCTCCGTAGACAATGTTTCATAGTCTAGCATTTCAAAATTATATTCAGAATTATTTTTAAGAATATTTAAATTGTTTAAAATCGCCTCATTAGTTACACCTTTATTTGTATTAATATACACAATAACTTCTTTATTATTTTTTAAATTTTCTATAAACCCAGTATATGTTATTCCTTTCGGCTTTTTATTGTCACTCATTTCCTTGAATAATGGAATTAATAATAGTATCGCTATTACTGCAAATACTATCCATTTTGTATTTTTTTTCATTTTAACCTCCTCGTATAATGTGGTTAAGATATTTATTAACAACATTATACTATTTTATTT
>CAYTSC010000010.1:0-16303 GCA_964440475.1 uncultured Muribaculaceae bacterium | reverse complement strand
AATAGTATTTGTCCTTTTGCTGTATACTTAACTGCATTTGTTAGAAGATTCGTTACTACTTTTTTCATATTAGCTTTATCTCCATATAATTGATATGGCAAATCTTCCGCTATTTTATAATTAAATATTATTGGTTTTTCTCCTAATCTTACTTTAACCATTTTTACTAAATCTTCTATTTCTTCTCTTGGATTGTATAACACTTCAATAATATCCATTTTATTTGATTCAATTTTAGATACATCTAGTACTCCACCTACTATTTCTAAAAGCGTATCAGATGATTTAACTATATCTTGGGCATAACCTTCTACTTCTTCATCTAAATTTTCACTATTAAGTATTGCATGACTAAAACCAGTTATTGCATTTAGAGGAGTTCTTATTTCATGAGACATACTCGCAAGAAAATCACTTTTGGCTAAGTTCGCTTTTTCTGATTCACTCTTCGCTATATTTAATTGTTCAATCATTCTGACATCTGGATTTTCTAAAGTAAAATACATTAGATAAACAATAAATGTTATTGTGATAGAGTTTATTACAACATATGGATTTATACTGAAAATATACATTAGCAGAAAAGAAATAAAAATAATACTTAAAATTGGTATGTGTCTAATACTTATTTTCTTAAAATTAACCAAAGTTATTAGTATAGATAAGACTAAATATATTCCTGCAATGACGTATGTTAAAACAATAGCCGTTCCACTAACACTTATTATATTGTTTTTTTCTATGAGTTCAAAACTGGAAAAAATAAGACCAAAAAATGAGACTATATTTATTATAATAATTGGCAAATATATTCTATTAATATTTTTGATAATTTTAGGAAATGTTATTAATATTGTATATAAAAATATACAAGATGCAATTGAAATAATAATGAAAAAATCTATTTTATTAGATATATTTAGAAAGTTAAAAATAAAAGAAGATATTTGATTTAAAGTTTTATCCATGACTAAAATTCTTTCAATAAAGACTATTACACTTTCAATAATAGTGAATATCAATATATAACTAAATATTTTGTTTTCTAATAATTCGACTCTTTTTTTCGAAAAGAAAACCATGCTAATTAGTATTGAAAAAACAATTGCAACGGCTGGTAATTGTATCTCTCGCATAAACTATCACCTATTATTAATGATAGCATTTTTTAAAACATTAAAAAAGATAATATTTTATCTTTTTAGTTTTAAAGGCGTTTTTATTAACTTTATCGGCATAACTTCATGAAAATCTTTTTCGTTTTCATCTCTATATTCTATAGTATCTTCTAATTTTTTATCATAAAATCCTTCGGCAGATTCTTCTAATTCTTTCAAATAATTTTCAAAATATAAATCCGTTTCTTCACGAGAACCGAAATCACTTCTTTTGGCAATTGAATGTTTTTCATATATTTCATATTTTCCAGAAGCAAGCTTATCTCTTAAAACTTTTAAACCTTCAACTTTATCAAATTGTGTAATATCAAATGCTTTATCTCTTACATAGTAGACTTTGGAACCTATTTTTACAGTAGATATCGGAACTATTACTGCACTTTGACTTTTAGCCAATCTATAAGCACCAGAGAATAATTTCAGCACTGCTTTGTTTGGACTTTTATTCCAGACACCTTCAGAACACATTATGACATCAGCGCCTAATTCCATTGTCCTCTCCAACTTCGGAAGAACCGATTTAATGCTTTCATCATTTTTTCTATTAAATAGCGTAACTCCATTTAACCAAAGACTTAAACCATTTATTGTCGAAAAAAATGATGGCAAACTTGCAAAGAGAAAATAGGCATGTTTATTAGCTATTTTTATCGTTTGAGCTACATCGTCTTTAAAACCATGTGTCGCGACAAATATTATTTTTTTATCTTTTGGTAACTCTTCTTCCCTTACGGCCTCTACTTTTGTTTCTACGAAAAGAGGAACTAGTTTTCTAACAGCTGGACTTATTAATTTTCTAATTTTAACTCCAACTTTTGAAACAACTTTTTTAGGATCGTTATTTAATAAATAGGCAAGATATTTCAAGTTAAATTTTAATATTTTTTTATAAGCAAAAGTATCAACATTATTATTGTTTATAATAATATCCTCTTTTTTAGTTTTTTCATCTATTTTATACATATTATTTCGCCCCTTTTTTTTGCCAAGTATATTAGCAATAAAATAAATAAATGTCAATTATATACGCCGGTCCTTAAACTAAACAGACATTATTATAATAAATTATTTGTTTATTGCTTTTAAAAGATCTATTAATTTATTTTTATATTCTTCGTTATCCTTATTCATTAAATAAAAATGGCAATAACCATTTACTAAACACCACTTTAGTTTTTCCTCATTATAACTTCCAATTGTCTTATAACCATTTAAAAAATTATTAATATCTTCAATCGTATCCATAAATTTCTGAGTTGATCTTAAAATAAGTGCCCAGGCAATATCTTGTTCTTTGAACCCTATGCCACTATATTCCCAATCTAAAACACCACTTATTTCTTCTTTATCCCATATTATATTTGCATAATGAAAATCACCATGAATAAATGTATCGAATTTTTTTTCTAGCTTTTGGTTAATTAAATACTCAATATATGGCAAAATATTCGAGTCAAAACTTCCGTATTTATCAATGTTTGGGTAATCATTAATGGGTCTTTGTCTCGCTTCTTTAAAACCACTAGTTGAAATGCTATGTATTAAAGCTAACTCTTGTCCATATTTGTGTAAATAAATATCTTTTGCTTTTTTGTTGTTTTCTACTAATAAAACATCAGATAGTCTGCTACCAATTACTTTTTTTAAAACTATATATTTTTTGTTCAAAATCTCCCCGTATTCAATTACTTCCGGAATTTTTAAGTAACTATATTTTTTCAATAATTTTAGATGATCAATTTCTACTTGAAACTCCGCTCTTGTACTTCTTTCTATTTTAATAAAAGCATTTATTAATTGTTCGTTTTCGGTTTTTATTTCACATTCAACAACATCATTACCACAATGTGGATAACTTATTTCCTTTAATACTTTAATCGTTTTAAACTTAATGTCTTTTGGATCAATATTTAATTCTCGCCATTTTTCATATTTTTTCATTATTGCCCCTTACTTTAAAAAACCATTTATTATTTCTCGTTCTGCCGCTTCTTCACTTAAACCCAATGTCATCAATTTTATAATTTGATCTTTTGCTATTTTGCCAATTGCCGCCTCGTGTATTAATGATGCATCAACGTGATTAGCAGTTACATCGGGAATGGCTTTCACAATCGCCTTATCCATTATTATTGCATCACATTCCGAATGACCAATACATTCATTATTACCATTTATTACTGAACTAAATATTTGTTTTGACTTTCCCTTAGCTACCGATCTTGAAGAAACCGTTGCTTTAGAACTTTTACCATTTAAATCGATTTTAAAATCAGTTTCCGCAATTTGACTACCATCTGTCATAATTATTTCTTTAGTAGATAAAGATGCATAATCATCTAAAACAGCAATTGTTTCTCTTTTAGTCGAATCAACTCCATTAATCTGAACGCTTTCCATTGTCATTTGACTTGATTTTTTTAAATTGATTATTGTAACTGGATTTAAGATGTTTTTTCCAGTACCCTTTCCTTCCCCATAATGTTTCTCAACATATGTCACAGATGCATTTTTTTCTATATTAAATATATGGACTCCATCATGAACTGTTTTTTGATTACCATCATTATGAATTCCACATCCCGCAATTATTTTAACACTTGAATTCTCACCGATATAAAAGTCATTATAAACCTTTTCCTGTAAGCCGCCTTCATAAATAATAACAGGAATATAAATAGTTTCATTTTTAGTATTAGGTTCAACATAAATATCAATACCTGGTCTATCGCTTTTTTTAATTATTTTAACTTTTTCACTACATATTGTTTTATCACTTTCCCCATTAATTCTAATGCTATAAGCTCCTTTAGGAGTTTCAGTTAAATCCGCGACTATATTCAATATATTTTTAACAATATTATTTTTCATAAACCGTCCTCATTTCACAAACATTACATGAACAACCCAATAATTTAGGCATTATCTTATCAGGACTGCCAATTTCCTTAATCTTACCACCATCAACAATAATTATTTGATCTGCTATTTCTAATATTCTTTCTTGATGAGATATAATTATTATTGTCGACTCTTTATCCATTCTCAAGGCAGTAAATATTTTTATTAAATTATTAAAACTCCATATATCAATTCCTGCTTCTGGTTCATCAAATAAAGATAACTTTGTTTTCCTTGCAATCAATGAAGCTATTTCTATTCTTTTTATTTCTCCACCAGAAAGACTCTCATCTAATTCACGATCTAAATACAAATTAGAATTCAAACCAACATTATTTAATATTTTACAAGCTTCAAATCTAGTTAAGTTTTTTGATGAAGCAATATTAAGCAAATCAATTGTTGACAACCCTTTAAAGCGAATTGGTTGTTGAAAGGAAAATCCTATTCCTAATTTCGCTTTTTCTTCTATATTTAAATTATTTATTTCAACCCCATCGTAAAGTATTTTCCCACTCGTCGGATTCTCAATACCCATTATAAGTTTTGCTAATGTAGATTTCCCGCTCCCATTAGGTCCGGTTATAACAACGAAAGAACCTTTATTTATTTTAATATTTATTTTGTCTAATATCTTTTTTGTTTCTTTATTATCTTTGTCTTTAACGACAAAGGAAACATCGACTAATTCCAGCATTTTTCTTCGCCTCTCAAACAAATAAATTCATTAATATTGTTTTCTTTTAATATATTTAAAAAATCGATAATTATTTCTTTTTCTTTTTTACTTAATTTAGAAATATAGTTACATAATTTTTGATTTGATTCTAAATATTCTTTTTCATATAGACCATTTACTTTTTTTCCAAGATCGGTTAATCGAAAATATTTTTCCTTTTTATTTCCTTTTTTATTATATGTTTCTATTAATTCTTTTTTTATTAATTTTGAACTTATATGAGTAATTGCAGCTTTAGTAACACTTTCTCTTTTAGAAATATCTAAAGAGTTATCTTCTTTATGTTTACTAATATAATTAATCATTCTTAATTCTGTATTGGTAAGTGTAATTCCCCTAAAATTTTTAGTTTTTTTCCTATCGTCTAATATATTATTTATAATATCAAACATTTCTTTTGCCACGATACAATTCATAAGTCACCTCTATTTAATTATATGAGGTATTTAATTATTAGTCAATATAGTTTAGTGACTAAACTAAAAAGATTAACTTTTGTTAATCTTTTTTACTATTTTTTTAATCTCTTTCAATTAATATTCTACTATTTTTCATTTCTTTTGGTATGGCAATATCCATGTAATTTAATATTGTTGGGGAAACATCCGCTAAAGAACCAGGCTTTAATTTTATATCTTTTTTAGTTATTATAAAGGGAACTTTACTTAATGAATGAGTAGTAACTGGATTGCCAGCATCATCTAACATATAATCCGCATTACCGTGATCTGCTAATAAGAAAATTGTATAGAAGTTATTTTCAGCGCTTTCTAATAGTTGACCCAAACATTCATCAACAACTTCTAACGCTTTGATTGTCGGACTAATTATCCCTGTATGCCCTACCATATCCGGGTTAGCAAAGTTAACTAATATAAAATCAACATCTTCATCTATACATTTTATTACTTGTTTTGTTATATCATAAGCTCTCATCTCTGGAGCTAAATCATATGTAGCAACCTTTGGCGACTCTAATAAATAATACTTAGCACCTTCTAATTTTTGATCTATGCCTCCATCAAAGTAGTACGTAACGTGTGCATACTTTTCTGTTTCGGCAATTCTAGCTTGATTTAAACCTAATTCAGAAAAATATTTCCCTATCGATAAACCACCTTCTGATATATCATCAAAAATATATTTAGCCTTAACAGACTCTGCAACAGGAAACATAGTTATTACTTTTAAATTATTAAACTTAATTGTTTCAAATCCATCAAATTCTTTATTTGTTAAACTAGTAAGTATCTGTATAGCGCGATCCGGCCTAAAATTCAACCAAAATACTCCATCATTTTCTTTTATTAATCCTTCTTTATCTATTAGTACAGGAGGAATAAATTCATCAGTTAAATTTTTGGAATAACATGATTTCAAACAACTTTCAACATTTTGCGAAACTACTCCCTTACCATTAACGACCATATCATAATACTTCTTAGTTCGATCATATTTTTTATCTCTATCCATTGCATAATAACGACCACATACAGAAGCGACCTTACCAATGCCTTTTTCGTTTAGTAGTTTTTCTAAGTCAGTAACATAACCTAATCCAGAATCGACAGCCGTATCTCTTCCATCGGTTATAACATGAAAATATATGTTTTTAACTTCTTTTAAGTTTAAAATACTAATTATTTCCTTTATGTATTCAATATGTGAGTGAACTCCTCCATCTGAAATTAATCCCATTAAATGAAGGGTACTATTATTTTGTTTAACATGATGAATAATTTCATTAAATACCTCTTTACTTTCAAATTCAAAAGATTTTAATGATTCATTAATAACGTTTATTTTTGATTTAATTACCCTTCCAGCGCCTATAGTCATATGCCCAATTTCACTGTTGCCAAATTGTCCCATTGGAAGTCCTACAAATTCTTCAGATGCATCTAATAATGTATTAGGATATTCTTCTAACATTTTATTAAAATTAGGCATCTGTGCCATCTTAATAGCATTACCTATTTCTTCATCTCTAATTCCAAAACCATCTAATATTATTGTTAATATTTTATTCATAAGCTCACCTATTATTATAATATCATAATTGATAACTTATTAATTAAAAAAGATAATATTTTTCAACATTATCTTTAATATTTTTTCATGATATCTAGTTATTATTTATTCATATTTATTATTTTGTATTAACTTTTTAAATATATAATTAAAGAGATAACAAAGAAAGCTACTCCTAAACCTAATGTTAATCTGCTTATGAATAGTTCTGCTCCTCTTTCTTTTTGATGTTTAAACAATTCATCGTTACCGCCAGTTATTATTTGTCCACCATCTGTTGCCTTATTACTTTGTAACAATACAATTACAATTAATATTACCGACACTATCATCAATACAGTTTCCATAGTTTCCCCTCGTTCCACAAATAATTTATCATATCCTTAATAATAAATCAAGAACTCTTTGTTTTTTTAGTAATTTTATTTTTATTTTCCATTATGTAGAAATAAAACATATCACCTTTTAATATATAAAACGTCGCTTTATTAGTTTCCTCGTATAGCATAATTGGTACGATTAAACTATCAGCTAAATTTAACATTTCATCAAAATTCATTATTTTTATAGGATTTAATCCTTTAGTATTAAACATGTTTTTTGTTTCAACTACTATTTCATCATAAGATCTTTTAATTTCTGCTATTTCCTCATTAAATGGTTGTTTATCCTTGCTTACAACTATTTGTTTAAAAGTGATAATCATTAATAATAATGATAAAGCAGTTAATACTACATATGCAGTTAATTTTCTTTGGCCCTTTCTTATCATGTCCATTTCATTTGATAATACTGATTTTTCTTCAGAATAATCTTTATTTGTATCTATTGAAAACACTTGTTCAGCTAAAGGCATTTTCGCAGATACTACTTGTTTTTCTTTCAAAGTATACTTATCATCAGAACCAGCAAATTCAACCTCTAATGTTACATCTAAATTAGATATTGTCGGTAATGAAAAATTTTCTTTAAACCTTATTACTTCTCTGTTAAACATATCGAAGTCTAATTTGAAATTTTCTTTTACTTCAAATTCAGACATTTTTTTGGCCGCATCTGTTTTATAGTCTTTAATTATAAACTCTTTTTTCCACATAATTGGATTTTTAATAGTGTCTGTAGGATTTGCATTATATAAGCCATATATAGTCGCGACCACTCTTCTTCTTACTTCGATTGGAAGCTTAGAACTTCCCTTATACGAATAGCTCATAGTCATATCAATTTCTCTTACTAAAGAACTAATATAGGTCTCATAACTTTTCACATAATGTGGTTTAATAAATTCATTTTCAGTTAATAATAAATCATAATCAACTCTACTAGCATTTGTATAAATTAAATTGTGTTTAGTACTTTTTGAATCATCGAGTATTTTTCTAACATTAAATCCACTAAATGCAAATATTAAAAAAAATACAGAGAGTAAAGATATGTATATCGATCTTCTCTTTTGCATTTTTGTCATTATCTCACACCCTCTTCTATTCTTATTCCCCTAGCATGTTCTAAAAATTCTCTAATCCATATTGTAGGAAAACCTATTTTAGGTATTGTCGCTACTATTCTACCAGTAATTTGTTCTTCCATTACATACAAAGAATCTTTATACTTATTATTATCTCCTTTTGTTATATATAATCTTCCTTTATTAGTATTCACTATATTATCTACTCTATGAATTATATAAATTTCACCTTGCTTATATTCAATTATATCATTTATATTTATCTTTTCATAATTTTTTTTAGATATAATCATATCTCCTCTTTTTATTTGTGGGTACATACTATTTGTTAATATGACAGTTGGCATATATGGCAATAACCTTGTAGTAAACATTAACAACACAACTAAAAAGGTTATTAAACTCACCTTACTTAACATCGATGTTTCTTCATAATATATAGGCATTCCCATTCTTCTAAACCTATTAAAATAATTTTCTATTTTAATATATGTAAATACAGGTATTAAAAATTCAATAATTATATTTAAGAAAAATATTTCTCTTGGAAATACCGGTACAATTATACCAATTATTCTAATTACTAAAATGTATGTTAACGACGATATATATCCTTCTTTATATGTTAAATATGTTAAAAAGGTATTAAGTCCTAAAGCTGGTAAAAATGTTTTAACAGTCCCCTCAATAAATCCAGCAAAAGTGCTAATTGAGTTAATATAATTACTATATGAAGCATCTGTTAGAGTCATAATAATAGTAAGTATAATAAATATTTTCGTCCTATTTCTATTATATGTTCCTTTAACAAAGATATTTCTCACTATTTCTCTTGGAATTAAAAAAGCTAAAATCATCCATAAGTTCTTTATTATTCCCAAAAGACTTCTATCATATGCACTATACTGATAACCAACAATTATTCCTAAAGAATAATATATTGCAACGTATGTCAATGCTGCGATTAATGCATATTCAATTATTGCTTTTTTACGAAAATTATAAGGAGCATTTCTTTTTGGATAAAACAAATAAACTATTGTACAGATTACTAACCAAAGTATAGGCTTTAAGACATATGAATAATTAGCACCCAAATGCCAAAAAATTATTTGGCTATAAGTTCCTAATAAAAATACAATAAATAATAGAATATAAACATTATACTTTTTTTTCATATTTTACCTATATAAATACTACATCAACATAAAATGTTTGAGTTGTACCATTAACTGTATAGTCAAGCGATGTGGTCATAGTTGCGCCCGGAGTTGCGCGATAATTAATAAAATTAAACTTAATAGTCATTGTTGCAGTTTCATTAGGCACTAATGTTTCTTTACTAATGCTTGTAGACATTACAGAGAAACCTCTGTGACCACCAGGAACGCTTCTCTTAATTTTACCTTTAGTCAAATTATCTTGATATATATTTTTAAAATCTATTTTTAATTCCGTTGTATAAAATAAAGCGTTGTTATCAGTTTTTTGAAAAGTGATAACAAGTCTATTATTTTCCAAAACTTCACTTACAAATATTGCTCGCTCTGGCATTATACCATAGAAATATCTTTCTCCATTTGGAATTAATTCTATATTTAAATCAGGTCCATAAACATACGTTCCCGTAACAGCTCCTCCAGAAATAGATAATGAATCACTTAAAATACTATAGCCAGTTACAATAGTTAATACTATTACAACTATCACTAAGATTAGATACTTTTTATGTTGTCTTCTTTTTTTTCTTTTCATTATTTACCTCTTTAAAAAAGCCACACATAATTAATTATGGTGGCTAATTTCTTTCTTATGGAGCTTGTTCGTAGTTTAATGTTACTGTGTAATCTAATGTTTTATTACCAGTTGTCGATTCCAATAACCAAGTAACAGTAATTGCGAAGTCGTACGTTGCAGCTGCAGCAACCGTTGATCCTTCTGTAAATGATGGTGTAATTGCAACATTTATATCTGCGTCGGTATTTCCAGTTATATTAACTTTTTTTAATAATGCATCTAACGTACCAACATTTGTAATCGTTACATTATATGTAACACTTGCTCTTACATTTGAATAGCCTTTTTATCTGTAGAAATCGTTGCTGTCGCTTCTGTAGAATGTGTTTGTGTACCAACTGCAGCAGTTGTAAACTCTAATGCAAATTCACCACTTGCCGTTGCCGTTCCACTAATGCTTAATACATCGGTAAATATTGAGTACCCAACCGCAGCGATTAATAATGCTCCTACAAGAATAAAAATATAATTTTTACGATTATTCTTTCTTTTCATATATATTCTCCTTTTCTAGTTTAACTCAATTATAGCAGCATTCTTTTTTCCATTCAATTTTTTACCATCAAAAATGACAAACATGTGTAAAACATGAATGTGTTTTTTAAATTTAAACGATTAGACATTGGTTATCATTTTATTAAACTATATTTAAAATTAAAGTGATAAATATAAGTTTTTATCTCTTTCATCAAGGTGTGGCAAGCAATTAACTCTTCTTTTAATTGATTTAAGTATAATTCCCTTTGGATATTTTTCTTCATTTGAACATACCCAATTTATTAATTCATGAATCCCTTTTGAATGTAAGTCATAATTCATTATTTCACTTAACTCTGGATATTGGTTAAGAATTTCAGCAATTATTTCTACATCGTCTAAGTCTTGACCAGAACACATATACTTTTTTAACTTTTGAACTTTTTCTTCATCTGTAAAATCGGCTCCCTTAAGAACGCTTGCTGTTTCTCTGAAATTAAATGCTTTACCCTCTAAGTACATATTAATAAATAACATTTCATTTTCTTCTGTTATATTTACTCTTCTTTTTGTCTTTAGGTCATAAACTTCTTTTAATTGTTTATCTTCTTCAACCTCTAGATTTTGTGTATATGTTACTAAATAATTACTATCTTGTATTAACTTGTCTTTATAGTATTCATCACAATATAATGTATCTACATATGCCAATTCGACAATATCTAATACATTTCTAAAAACCACAAATATTTCTTTTTTACATTCCGATATTTTTCTTGATAAAACTTTCATCACTCAAACCTCTTTCTTTCTCTTTCTAAATCTCGTTGTTTTATTACTTCTCTTTTATCATAAAGCTTTTTTCCTTTAGCTAAACCAATCAATAGTTTTGCCTTGCCTTTATGAACATATAATTTCAATGGAATAATATTGTATCCATCCTGCATAACACCTGTTTTTAATTTTAATATTTCTTTTTTATTTAATAGCAACTTTCTTTCTCTTGTTTCATTATGATTAAATTGATTTCCTTGTTCATATTTTGCTATATACATGTTAATAATGAAAGCTTCATTATCCTTTATTCTAATATATGAGTCCCCAATATTACAAGAACCATTTCTAATTGATTTAATTTCTGTTCCTTTTAAAACAATTCCTGCTTCATATTCTGTTTCAATAAAATAATTAAAATATGCTTTTTTGTTTCTAATTTCCATTATCTTCACCCACGATGATAAAATCTATTTGGCCCGTTTCTTTTTCCGCTTTAACCACTTTAACTTTTACTTGGTCACCTAATCGATATCTTTGTCCATGATGTTCGCCTGCTATCGTATGACTTAATTCATCATTAGCAAAATTATCGCCTTCTAGTGTCGAGATATGAACCAAACCTTCTATTAGGTTTTGTAAAGAAACAAAGAAACCAAAATTATTAACACCAGAAATAGTTCCTTCAAAAGTTTCTCCAATATGTTTAGACATATACTCAGCTGCTTTCATATCAAAAACTTCTCTTTCAGCTTCTATTGCAGCTTGTTCTCTTAAACTAGATTGTTCTGCAATATAACTAAGTTCACTACTTAAATCTCCTTTGGTATTTTGATCAAATATATATCTTCTTAATAAACGATGAACAACAAGGTCCGGATATCTTCTAATTGGACTTGTAAAATGAGTATAACAAGGACTTGCAAGTCCATAATGACCATAATTATCTTTAGTATATAAAGCTTTTTTCATACTCCTTAATAGTAGGCTAGTCAATATATCCTTTTTATCTAAGAGAATTACTTCATCTAATATTTTTTGAATACTTTTAGCCTCATAATTTCTTAGTTTTTCCGTTTGCTTATAATCAAATAAAACTGCAGAGTTAAGAAAACTCTCAATCTTTTCTGGAGTCGGTTTTTCATGGGTACGATAAATAAATGGAAGACCTTTATTAGAGATATCTGTTGCAACTGTTTCATTTGCAACAATCATGAAATCTTCAATTAACTTTTCTCCATCTTCACGAGTTCTTAAAACAATATCAACTGCTTCCCCTAAGTCATTGACTATTATTTTTGCTTCTTCGATATCAAAATCTAAATATCCACGATTAATTTTATATTTTCTAAGAATATGGGCAAGTTCATTCATTTTAAGTAATTTGTTCTTGTATGACTCATATTCTTGATCAACTATATCTCTCATTAAAATATCATTGACCTTTTTATATGTCATTTGAATTTTTGATTTTATATAACTAGGGAAAATTTCATAACTGACAACATTTCCTTTGAGATCTATATCCATGACACACGATAAAGTCAATCTAACTTGATTGGGATTTAACGAACAAATTCCATTAGATAATTTATGAGGCAACATCGGAATAACCGAATCGACTAAATAACAACTTGTTCCTCTTGATAATGCTTCTTTATCTAAAATGCTATTTAATTTAACATAGTGAGAAACATCGGCAATATGTACGCCTAATCTATATAAATTTCCGTTCATCTCTAAACTTAAAGCATCATCGATATCTTTAGTATCATCTCCATCAATGGTAAATATTTCTTCTTTAGTTAAGTCTCTACGCCCCACTAATTCATCCGTTAATACTTCATGAGGTATCTTCTCAACGTAATCATTTACTTCATCGCTAAATTCTTCGTCAAATCCAAATCTCAAAGAAATTGATTTAATATCAACTCCCGGATCATTTTTATGACCAATTATTTTAATAATCTTGGCGATGTATGAAGAATTGTTTTTTTCTTTAACTATCTCTATTTTAACTTTGGTTCCATTTACACAATCTTTAAGTTTTGAATCTTTAATTAATATTTTTAATTCTTTTCTACCATCATCTAAAATTGCATAAGCCTTATTTTTTTCAAATACTACTTCACCAACTAAATTATTTAAATCTCGCTTAACTATTTTTATTACTTTGCCACTATTTTCTTCTTTATTAACACTGACTAAAACAGTATCATCCGCGACAGCTCCATTTAAATGTTTAAAAGGAATAAATAGGTCTTCTTCGTAATTTGCATTAAAAACAAAACCAAAACCTTTTTTATTTAAAGATAATACCCCTATTCGATAAAATTCATTTCTAGAAAATAGCATATATTTATTTTTATTAGTTTTATATACAAGATATTCTTTTTCTAATTCATTTAATAAAACCAAGACTTTATTTTCATCTTTTTCATTTAAGGATTTAGTAATATCAGAAATAGTCATCTTTTTATTTGTATTTGTTAATATTTCAATTATTTGCTCTTTCATAACCGGTCTCCTAAAACAATTTTATCATACTTTATATATTATTATATAAAAAATACTATCTTTCGATAGTATTTTTTTATTAAGCTAGTTCTACAGTTGCGCCTGCTTCTTCAAGTTGAGCTTTGATTTTATTTGCTTCTTCAGCCGGAAGATTTTCTTTAACATTTCCGCCATTATCAGCTACACCTTTTGCTTCAACTAAACCTAGGCCTGTAATTTCACGAATTAACTTGATTACTTGAACTTTTGAAGTACCAGCATCTTTTAAGACAACTGTCTTAGTTGCTGCTTCTGCAGTTTCTGCACCAGCTCCTGCTTGAGGTGCCGCTACTGCTACTGCTGAAGGATCTACTCCAAATTCTTCTTTCATTGCATCTACTAATTCTTTTACTTCAAGAATTTTCATTTCCTTTACTGCATCGATAATTTCTTTTGTACTTAATTTCGCCATTTTTCTTTCTCCTTTTCCTTACTCTTCTTTTTGTCCTGCTATTAGATCTAAGCCAATAGCTAAGTTTCGAACATGCTCAATTAATCCACCTGCGAACATTGTTAATAGACCTTCGTAAGATGGAATATTTGCATATTCTTTAATAACGTCTACATCGACTACTTTACCTTCAATAATACCGGTAACAACATCTAAATTCTTATTTTTCTTACCAAATACATCAATTGTTTTAATAGGATCGATTACGTCTTTACCAAATACAAATGCATTTGGTCCTACTAAGAAAGCATCTAAGTCATATCCAAGTTCATTCATCGCTCTTCTAACAAGAGTGTTTTTATAAACTTTTACATCACTATCTGATTTTCTTAATTCTCTTCTTAGTTCACTAATGCCTGCAACATCTGTTCCCTTGTAGTCAACTACAATCAATGTTTCAGAATCATTCATTTTGTCTTTTATTTCTTGAACTACATCATTTTTTAAACTAAGATTTTTTTCACTTGCCATATTGCCTCCTTATATTTTATTAAAAAACTTTCTCCAAAGAGAAAGTTAAAATACGAATATTTTATCACTTCCTCGGTAGGATTATTAAACTCACGTCCCTACTGTCTTTGGATGTCTTTTTTTAATTTCAAATGTATTATATTATATATAACACTAAATGTCAAAAGAATTTAAATCAATTTTAATTCCTGGACCCATTGTTGTTGATACAGAAACGTTTTTAAATAAATTACCTTTAACTGATGTTGGTTTACTACGATTGATATTAGTAACCATAAATACCAAATTTTCTTTTAGTTGTTTTTCAGTAAATGAAGCTTTGCCGAAAATACTATGGATATTACCAAAAGAATCTGTTTTGTATTCAATCATACCTTTTTTAATATCTTCTACTGTTTTTGCTGGTGTTGCAGTAACAGTTCCTACTTTAGGATTAGGCATCAAACCTTTAGGTCCTAAAATTTTTCCGATTTTCCCTAATAAAGGCATCATTTCTGGAGTCGCTACGATAACATCATATGCAAACCAATTTTCTTTTTCTATTTTTTCTATTAATTCTTTTTCTCCAACAAAGTCTGCTCCTGCATTTTTTGCTGCTTCTGCCGCTTCTCCTTTAGCTAAAACTAAAATAGTTTTAGTTTTACCAGTACCATGAGGCAGTACTAAAGATGATCTTAAATTTTGATCATTCTTTTTAGAGTCGACATTAGCTTTAATAGCAACTTCTACAGTACTATCAAATTTTGTAATACTCGTCTCTTTAAGTAATTTCATCGCTTCATCTAAAGTATATAATTTGTTTTTGTCAACTTTTTTAGAAACTTCCACATACTTTTTACCTTGTTTTCTCATATTAATTTCCTTTCTAATTGTGGTTTATTAGCGGATTATTCATTGTCTTCTTCAGATTCATCATTGTCATCTTTTTCAGTAATGACTTCAACTTCTGCACTTGCTTCTTGTGCCTGTGCTTGAGCTTCTTCAAGTTCTGCAAGCTCTGCTTCTCTTTTTTGCATTTCAATTTCTTCAATTGCCGCTTCTGCTGCTTGTTCAGCCATTTCAACATCACTGATACCTTTAACTGCTATTCCCATGTTGCGCGCTGTACCTTCTATGATTTCCATTGCTGATTCTACATCATATGCATTCAAATCAGGTAATTTAGTTTCAGCAATTTTTCTTAAGTCTTCTTTAGAAATAGTTGCTACTACTTGGTTAGCACCCTTAGCGCTTCCTTTTACTCCGTTAGCCGCTTTCTTAAGTAAGAATGGAGCCGGTGGAGTTTTAATTACAAATGAAAATGAACGATCATCATAAATTGAAATTTCAACTGGAACTATGTCCCCCATTTTATCTCTAGATGCCTCATTAAACTGAGTACAAAAATCTTGAAGATTGATTCCTGCAGGTCCTAAAACTGTTCCAACTGGTGGAGCTGGTGTTGCTTTCCCTGCTGGTAC